>CAVJLN010000011.1:0-69698 GCA_963650485.1 Bacteroidaceae bacterium | reverse complement strand
ATAAGAAAATACGAGAAACAGGATCTTCCGGAGATGATCCGCATCTGGAATGAAGTGGTAGAGGACGGAGTTGCCTTTCCGCAGGAAGAATTATTGGACGAGGCAAGTGGAAGTGAGTTCTTTGCACAACAGACATATTGTGGAGTGGCAGAAGTCATTGCGGACCTAATGAATATTGAAGAGCAAAATCCGGAAGAGGCTTTCCCAAATGAAGGAGCTGAAAATGACCTGAAATCAGGAAAGATTTATGGACTGTACATTCTGCACCCCAACAATGTCGGACGCTGCGGACATATCTGCAATGCGAGCTATGCAGTTTCCGGGGATTCCCGTGGCCTGCATATCGGGGAGCAGCTGGTAAAGGATTGTCTGATTCAGGGAAAAGAGCATGGCTATGGAGTGCTCCAGTTCAATGCGGTTGTGGCAACGAATGTACATGCGCGGCACCTGTATGAACGGCTTGGATTCACACAGCTCGGAACGATCCCGAAAGGATTCCGTATGAAGGACGGACATTACGAGGATATTTGTCCTTATTATCACGAATTATAGATGAAACGTAATGATTATGATACATTAATCCACGTAACGACTATGATACATTAATCCATTGACTTAACAGGCAGAATGAGATACGGTATTGCAGGATAATGAAAAGTCAGTAACTGTTCCGGGTCTTCACAGCTACGAAAGATACGAGGAGATAAAGTGTGAAAATTTCTAAGAAAACATGGAAACTGGCATTTATGAAGTCTCTGCCAATCATGTGCAGCTACTTTTTTCTGGGTGCAGCCTATGGAATTATGATGGAAGAAGTGGGATTTCCGTGGTATGTGGCTCTGCTTGTGAGCATGACCGTATATACGGGGGCATTCCAGTTCGTACTGATTACCTTTTTAAGTACAGGGGCATCCTTATTGACGATTGCGATTACTGCACTTTTAATGAACAGCCGTCAGAGCTTTTACAGTCTGACGTTTTTAAATGATTTTAAGCGGATGGGCAAACGGAAGCTGTATATGATTCACAGTATGACGGATGAAACGTATGCCGTGAACTGTACGCTGGAGCTTCCTCAAAAGGAAAAGGAAGACACCATGTTCGGTGTTGCGCTTCTAAGCCATTGCTACTGGATGGCAGCAACGGTAGCCGGTGCAGTGTTGGGACAATTGATTCCCTTTGAGCTGGAAGGCATTGACTTCTGCATGACGGCATTGTTTGTGATTATTTTCATGGATCAGTGGAAAAAGGCAGCCGGCCATATACCGGCACTGGCAGGTCTGGCCAGCGGAATGGTGTGCCTGTTGATTTTTGGACAGAGCAGCTTTATCCTCCCAGCGTTGCTGCTTGTATCAGCGATTCTGTTCTTTGTCGGGAGAAAGGAGGCAGCAGAATGAGCACACCTATGCTTGCAGCCGCAATTATGTTATCGGCGGTTATCACATTCGGACTTCGAGCCCTGCCGTTTCTGATCTTTTCCGGTGACCGGAAGCTGCCCGGCTGGTTACAAAAGCTGGGGGAACTGCTTCCTGCGGCAATTATGGCGGTTCTGATTATTTACTGCCTGAAGGATGTACCTGGTGATATTACCGGAGTCGGCATTCGGAAGCTGTCTGCAGTACTGGTTGTAGTGGTCAGCTATCATTTTAAGAGAAGTACCTTTTTAAGCATTTTTCTTGGAACAGCGGCGTATATGCTGTTGCTGCACTTCTTTTAATATGTGTTTTGATTCAAAAAACACAAAACAAAACACTCGAAAAATATAAAACAAAACACTCGAAAAACACAAAACAAAACACTCGAAAAATATAAAATTACATTGTATAATATATCATATGAATGCGATACTAACATAAAAGATAACGATTCCGTTACCATAAAAAATTATTTGTGCAAATAAAATAAGATAAGAAAGTATAGAGAGTGAAGATATGGAATATATTCGAAGAGTGATTGATGACGAAATTGACAGAAGGACAGAAGCCTTTAATGCAGTCAGTATCATTGGACCAAAAGGCTGTGGCAAAACGAGAACTGCGAAAGAACGTTGTAAAACAATCATTGAATTTCAGGATGAGG
This sequence comes from Bacteroidaceae bacterium, assembly GCA_963650485.1. Classification (GTDB taxonomy): domain Bacteria; phylum Bacillota; class Clostridia; order Lachnospirales; family Lachnospiraceae; genus Suilimivivens. The sequence continues at coordinate 67,619 of CAVJLN010000011.1, read as the reverse complement.
ATAAGCGAGATGGTTACATTGCTGTGGCGGAGACTTCCCCTAAGCTTTTTCTCAAAAATCCCAAGCCCATTTTGTTTGATGAATGGCAGGACGCTGTAAAGATATGGGGAACTATTCGAAAGGACTGCGATGATAATCCGGAAAGTGTCGGACAATATTTTCTGACCGGATCTGCGAGCAAGAAAATCGATACACCACATACTGGAACCGGAAGAATAACAGAAATTATTATGTATCCCATGACCTTGTGGGAAACCGGTGAATCCAATGGCAGAATTTCTTTGTCAAAGCTGATAGAAGATGCTGACTATGATATTGATGGGGTGACATCGGATGTTTGTCTGGAACAATTATTCTTTGCGGCATGCAGGGGAGGATGGCCGCGTTGTCTGGCTCTGTCCGGGGATAGTGCTAAACTGGAAATTTCAAAAGACTATTACCGGCAAATATTCCAAAAAGACATTACTGCTATTGACGGAGTAAAGAGAAATCCCGAATGGACAAGGGCACTATTATGGTCATATGCAAGGAATATGGCAACTACGGCAAAAAGAGCAAGTATTTATGCAGATGTCAGGGCAACCCAGAATGTTACAGATGTAACACTTGCGTCATATGTTGATGCTTTGGAAGCACTGTTTGTTATAAAAGATATTGATGCATGGACTCCTCAGATTCGGTCAAAAACGGCAATCAGATCAGCTAAAAAGCATATTTTTATTGATCCCTCCATCGGACTTGCAGCACTGGGGATTAATCCGCAATATTTTAATAATGATTTAGATTTGTTTGGTCATGTGTTTGAAAATATGGTAATAAGAGATCTGTTGGTCTATGCAGAAAATCACAATGCGAGAATCCTGCATTATACGGATGACATAGGACTTGAGGCTGATGTCGTATATCAGATGGAAGATGGCCGGTATGCGTTAATAGAAATAAAAACAGGAGCAAACAGAATACCGGAGGCTGAAAAATCACTTTTAAAATTCAGAGAAGTGATCCGGAGGTATAATCAACAGGCGCTGAAAGACCCGGCTCATCCCCGGGCAGTATATAGAGAACCTTCTGAGCTGATCGTAATTTGTGCAAATGCACCAATGGCTTATACAACCGATCAGGGGGTGAAAATAGTTCCCATAGGCTGTCTGCGGGATTAGAGAGCCGGTCATAATAGGAAGGGAAGGATTGGCAGCAACAAAAGGCACACAGGTGAATTCCTGTGTGCCTTATCCTGTATTCCAATATCTTAAATTATTGCCGTTCCGTAACCGTTAATCCCAGCTTGGATGCAGCTCCATAGAAGCCGTACATGGTTTCGGTATCTGTCAGAACCGGAGTGTAGCTCCGGTAAGACACACTTTTTTCACAAAATTTTTGTTCTTTTATCACATTTTTCCAATACAGTATTAACAGATCAAACTTGTAAAGGAGGCTTTTCGATTGATTGAAGTAGAAAATTTGACAAAAGTATATGGAAAGCATATGGCACTTGATCATGTGACCTTTCAATTGGATGAGGGGAAAATATATGGATTTTTAGGTCCTAACGGTGCAGGAAAAAGTACGACCATGAATATTATGACCGGCTATATTGCACCATCGGAGGGGACGGTGAGGATCAATGGGTTTGATATCATGAAGGACGCACAGGAGGCCAAGCAGTGCATTGGTTACCTGCCGGAGCTTCCACCGGTTTATCCGGATATGACGGTGGAGGAGTTTCTGACCTTTGCAGCAGAAATTAAGAAGATCCCGAAGCAGGATCGGAAGACGCAGATGGAAGAGGTTATGCAGATGACCGGAATTGATGATATGGGGCATCGGTTAATCCGTAATCTGTCAAAGGGCTACCGTCAGAGAGTCGGCTTTGCCCAGGCCATTCTGGGATACCCGGATATTATTATTCTGGATGAGCCTACGGTCGGACTGGATCCGAAGCAGATTATTGAAATCCGTGAGCTGATCCAGAAGCTGGGAGAGAAGCATACCGTGATTTTGAGCTCCCATATTTTGTCTGAGGTGCAGGCAGTCTGTGATGAAATCATGATTATTTCTAAGGGAAGAATGACAGCCAGAGGTACCTCGGAGGAGCTGATCCGTCAGATGGAAAAGGATGTTCTGCTGGAGCTGGAGCTGGAGGGCACACCGCAGGAGATTACAGAGCTGCTTAAGAATTTTGACAAGGTAGAATCCTTCGAGCTGGAGGAAGGTGAGCATCCGGAGCTTACGAAGGCTGTGATTCATGCTGCAGCCAATGAGGATATCCGCCGGGAATTATTCTTTGCATTTGCCGATGCGCATATGCCGATCATGTCGCTCAGCCGTAAGGAGAACTCTCTGGAAGAGGCTTTCCTTGAGCTGACCGGAGAAAAGGCGATGGCGGAGACCACCGCAGAGATTGAAAGAAAGCAGAAGGATAAGCTTAGTCTGCTTCGAAAACGTTTAAAGAAAACGGAAGAAGAGCAAGGAGGTGCAGAAGATGCTGGCGATTTATAAAAAGGAATTAAGATCCTATTTTCATTCATTTGTTGGGCCGCTGTTTATTGGTGTAACTTTATTTTTATTTGGAATATATTTTGCGGCATACGACCTGTTTATGGGCTATCCGAATATCGGATATGCATTGTCAGCGGTAATTTTTCTGTTCTTTTTCAGTGTTCCGGTATTATCCATGCGGATTCTGGCAGAGGAACGCAGACAGAAGACCGATCAGTTTCTGCTGACCGCACCGATTCAGGTGTCGGATATTGTATTGGGTAAGTTCTATGCGCTTGCAACACTGCTTCTGATTCCGGTTGCCATCATTTGTGTGTATCCGCTGGTCATGAGAGCCTTTGGAGAAATCGCATTTGCACAGACCTATCTGGCGATCGGAGCATTCTTCCTGTATGGTCTTGCCTGTATTGCAATTGGAGAGTTCGTGTCTTCCATTACAGAGAGTCAGATGATTTCCGCGATCGTTTCCTTCGGCTTCCTGTTTGTGGGATACGTGATGAATGCAATCTGCAATATGATTTCCTCTACGGGAAACTGGCTGACGAAGCTTCTTTCTGCCTTTGATATGTCGGGAAGATTTGATGAACTGATGGATGGCAGTCTTTCGCTGACAAGCTGTGTTTACTTTTTGAGTATCATTCTCCTGTTCCTGATTTTTACAGAGCAGTCGATCCAGAAACGCCGCTATCAGGTTTCAAAAAACACGTTCAGTCTCGGTGTGTATAGCTCCTCTGTTATCGTTGGAAGCGTTGTCGTGGCCGTCATCTTAAATCTGATTGTGGCAGAGCTCCCGAGCCGCTACACGGTTTTTGACCTGACCGAAAACAAGCTGTATTCCCTTACGGATGATACGAAGGAGCTGGTGGGCAATCTTGATGAGGATGTTGCTATTTATGTGCTTTCCAATGAAAATCAGGCAGACAGCACGCTTGCCAAAACCCTGGAAAGCTATGAAGGATTAAGCTCCCATATTACAGTGACTTATGTGGATCCCGCAGTAAATCCGAAGTTTTACACGAAATACACAGATGGAAGCGTCAGCTCCAACAGTGTCATTGTGGAAGGGGAAAAGCGCAGCCGCGTCGTGGATTACAATGATTTGTATGTCACGGAATTTGATTATACCACGTATTCCCAGAATGTTACCGGGTACGACGCAGAGGGACAGATTACCAGTGCGATTTCTTATGTTTTGTCAGAGGATATGCCGAAGATTTATATGGTGACCGGACATGGAGAAGTGGAGCTTGATTCTACCTTTACAGACCTGATCCAGAAGGCCAATATTGATACGGAAACGATGAATCTGATGGATTATGATGCCGTTCCGGAGGATGCGGCGGCCGTATTTGTCAATGCACCGACCGAGGATTTCTCCTCCGATGATACAGAGAAAATTCTGACCTATCTGAATAACGGTGGAGACATATACATCAATACGACTTATACCGGAAAGGATATGCCGAATTTTGATAAGCTTCTTGACTATTACGGTGTACAGGTATCGAAGGGACTGATTATTGAAACTGCCACAAACGGGTATTATCAGGATCCGTTCTATCTGCTTCCTACGATTGAATATGATACGATAACATCCGATATTTATTCTGGTAATTCCTATATCTTTGCTCCATACTGTCAGGGACTTACCTACACCGACAAGGAAGAAGTTGAGGTGACACCGCTTCTTTCTTCCTCAGAGGAGAGTTATGTCCGTGAGGATATCGAAAACAGTACCAGTTATGATAAGCAGGAGGGCGATGTGGACGGACCATTCTATATCGGATTATCCTGCACCGTACAGGTGAGTGGTTCGGATGAAGTAACGGATGAAGTAACGGATACAGATACAGCAACAGACGTAGAAGAGTCAGATGCATCGGGTACAGACACAACAGTTATGGCAGATTCTGAGTCTACCGGAGTGATTTTCTCCAGCGCAAACCTGTTTACCCAGGAAGCGGATGTGATGGTTGCAGGAACGAACCAGAAGCTGTTCTCGGGAATGCTTTCGGCATTTGAAACAGAGGACGGAGACAGCAGCGTTGTGATTCCGGCGAAGAGCTATGAGGTTGAATACCTTACTGTTTCTCAGAGCTGGATTTCCATATTATCATTAATCACTGTTATCCTGATTCCGTTCAGCTTCCTGATCACCGGATTTGTGATCTGGTTCCGCAGGAGAAAGCTGTAAGAGTTCTGAATAGTTACTGCATATGATTGTAAATGATGTCGGGGGCAAAAAAATATCCAACGTCTATTGGGACATAATTTGCATGGCTTTGAGCAGATACTTAAAAAAGGCTCTGACCAGTTACGAAATAAAAAAGAAGAAGCAAGGATTAGAAAAGCAGGTGATCGAAAATGAACAGGAAAAGTAAGAGAAATTTAATTGTGCTGTTGACACTTATTGTCATATTGCTCCTGGTCTTTCTGTTTCTCAAGAAGAATGAGGATGCAGATTTCATGCAGGAGGAAGTCAGTACCGAGGAAGAGAGTGTATCAGTAGTAAGCATCCAGGCTGAAGAAATTACAGATATTGCGGTTGTCCGCAGTGACGGGGATTCCTTTACCCTGCACAAGGATGGTGATACCTGGAGCTATCTGGAGGATACAGAGGAAGCCGTAACAGAGAAAATTACAGCAGAGGATGGAGACGGAGATACAGTCGGAGAAGGAACAGAGGACACAAGTGAAGCTGAAGCAGAAGAAACCAGCAAGGAGGCTTCGGACACGACCAGAAAAGTGGATCAGGATACGGTATCGACTTACTTGGAAAATGTCTGTGCGCTAACGGCCAAGCAGGAAATCATGGATGTGACAGATATGTCAGAATATGGGATCAGTGAGAAGTCAGACTCCGTAACCCTACAGCTGGATAATAACCTCTATGTATTCCGAATCGGAGATTACAACTCTCTTGCAGAAGGATATTATCTCACGGTGAATGATGGCGACAGTGTTTATCTGATTGACAGCAGTACCTATTATCTGCTGTACAAGGATTCTTCCTATTTTGAAGACACGAGTGAGGAAGAGGATACCGAGGAGAGCACCGAGTAGAGCGCAGAAGATAACTCGGAAGAAGGTTCTGAAACAGAAGCTGTAGAAGAGGAGAGTACGATAACAGAGAATGCAGGTAAGGAGGACATAGAAGCAGGTCATTATTTATGTCTCCTTTTCCAAGGTTTGAAATATAGAGAGCTCCGTATGGATGCCTCTATTGTAACATACCTAAGCATAAAATTAAAAATAGAAAGTAATTATTCAGAACCACATGAGTAAAACCGCTGCTAATGCAGCTTGAGTTTTACTCATGTGGTTACTTCGCCATATAAATCATGGCGTATGTCCGCTTGAATGCAATCATTTCAATTAGTTCACCATGTCCCTTCCATTTTGTGTTATCATATAGAGGTAACGATTCGAAAAATCCGAAATAACAGTATCAAGAGGTTAGAATGTCAGCAGAAATCATACATAAGCGCCGCGTGCGTTACAAGGGAACACATCCCAGAACATTTGAAGAAAAGTATAAAGAGCACGATCCTGAGAAATATGCCGATACAGTAGCAAAGGTAATTGAGAAGGGAAGTACTCCGGCAGGCATGCATATTCCCATCATGGTAAGGGAGATTCTGGATTTCTTACAGATTCAGCCGGGACAGAAGGGACTGGATGCAACGCTGGGTTATGGCGGACACACCCGTAAGATGCTGGAGAAACTGACGGGACAGCCCGGGGAGGAGCGTCTGAATGAAGTGGTTCAGACAAGGGATGTTTCAGAGGAAGAACGTATAAATGGAACCGCTCAGGCATATGGTGATTCAAGGGAGAATTTAGACGAAGCATCGAAAGGACATCTATACGCGTTAGATGTAGATCCGATCGAAATTGTAAAAACAAAAGAAAGGCTTCAAAAGGCAGGCTATGGAGAAGAAATTCTGACGATTCTTCAACAGAACTTTGCCAATCTGGAAACGGTAGCGAAGGAATACGGTCCGTTTGATTTCATGCTTGCTGATCTTGGCGTGTCTTCGATGCAGATTGATGATCCGAAAAGAGGGTTTTCCTACAAGGTGGATGGGCCGCTTGACCTGAGACTGGATCCCCAGCATGGGATTCCGGCTTCACAGCGGCTTCGGGAGCTCGACCGGGAGGAGCTGATCGGAATGTTGGTTGAGAATTCCGATGAACCCTACGCGGAGCAGATTGCCACCGAAATCCGAAAGACCTTCAAAAAGGGAGGCGGCATCGAAACTACAACGGCATTACGGGAAGTCATTGAGCGTGCATTACATTTTCTTCCTGAAAATAAAGAAAAAAAGGATATCTTAAAGAAAACCTGTCAACGTGTATTTCAGGCATTGCGCATTGATGTAAACAGTGAATTTGAAGTGCTGGAGGCATTCCTGAATGCGCTTCCGGAGGCGTTAGCCGATGGAGGAAGAGTGGCAATTCTTACGTTCCATTCCGGAGAAGACCGTCTGGTGAAAAAGGCATTCCAACAGTATTACCGGGAAGGAATTTTTGAAGAGATTGCGACAGATGTTATTCGTCCCACTGCAGAGGAGTGCCGTCAGAACGGACGTGCCCGCTCTACCAAGATGCGTTGGGCAGTCCGTGCAGGTCGGTAACAGTTACGAATGATTTTACAACAGAAAAATACCCCTGTACATCAACTGATGTACAGGGGTGACACTAGTGCAACGGTTTTAAATTAACTACACCATATCACACGTCTATTTTCCCGATAGCACAGGACAAAAAACCTCAGCGTAGCCCGCTACGCCTACGTTTTTTGTCCAGCACTCTCAGAACAGATCTTTAATCTCAATTCATCAGATTGATCTGGAGTTTACCGGATTCATTTACACCTGAGCTGCCGGCACTTACTGAACCGTTACAGAAGTAATGTGAGGGTTCACACCTTCATACCAGTATAAGAAGCCTTCCATGTCAACAACATCGCCAACCTTGAGGTTCTGAACTGCCTTGTAAACATCGCTGTCCTTATCGCACAGATAAGATTCAACAGTGAAGCTGTAGGTGTTTCCGTCAAGGGATACATTGAAGTATAAGTCATCACCTTCTGTACCGGAACCATCCCACTTGTAAAGGAATGCATCACCTGCATCGTTGGCAGCTTCTACGGTCATACCCTTGAAGGATACGAACTGGTTCTGGGAATCAATTAATTCATCCTTGCCAAGTAAATCGGTAACGTCCTTAGCAGTTGCGATGAAGGAATCGCCTTCTTCGATTTCAAAGGTTGCATCAACGATTTCTACTTCGCCGGACCATTCAGACTTATAACCGGTAACCTTGATTAAGGTTCCGGGAACAAGCTTCTCATAATCCTCTTCGGAACAAGGCATGTTGTAGATAAAGAAAGCACCATCCTGATTCTGGGTGTAGAAGGTAGCCTGTCCGACACCGTTGTCTTCCCACCAGCTCTGCTTAGCCTGTACATAGGTTTCTACACAAACCTCGGTATCTACATCAGCAGCAACATAGTCAGCGTAGCTCATAACGCCTTCTGTAGCAACTGTGGATGCATTCTCGGCGTCAGCTTCTGCATCAGCGGTTTCTGCCTCATCAGCAGCTTCTTCCGTAGCTTCTTCTTCAACAGCTTCTGTGGTTTCTGCTGCTTCCGTAGCGGTTTCTTCTGTAGCAGTGTTCTCTGATGTGCTGGAGCAGCCTGCTGCTACAAGTACAAGAGAAAGTGCGAGTGTTACAAGTAATGATTTTTTCATAATAAATTCCTCCTAAAAAGATGTGATATCACACTGTGTGATAACTGCAATTCACATTATACCTTAATGTTCTGATAAATCAATGGTTATTTTGCCTATTTTTCCGCTTTTTCATTGCTTCGGATATAACATATAGTAAAATTCCTGCCCAGGTGACGGCGAGAGAAGTCAGCAAAAGAACGGCTGTCTGGGGCAAAGGCCCTAAATCTGTCTTGCCGGCGGAACTCATATTTTTCTGGTCGAGACGGTATAGCGAGGTTACATCCTCAAACATGCTCTTCATAAAGGCATCATCTACCGTCTGCTTCCGGCGGGTGGATTTCGTGACATTTTCGATCATCTGACCGGCAGCATCACGAAGGGAAGCTGAGCCGTTAAATACCGGAGTCACAAAGGTGTGGTCGGTGTTATCAAGCAAAAGCCGGGAAGCCTTGATTTTTACATCATAGTAGAGATTATTGTCTTCGCCCTCGCGGGATAAATAATCCTGATATTCGACAGAATCCTGTGCCTTTGAAGTGACAGGCACATAGCCTTCGGTTTCGGAATAGGCGATCTGCACGTCGTTGGTGAGCAGATACTGGGTGAACAGCCAGGAAGCAAGCACCTCCTGCGAATCCTTCTTGTTAAAAACGCAGACGGAAGGTCCCTGGGAAATCATCTGCGGATTTTCAGGGTCGAACTGCGGAATCATCATCACTTCCGTGTCAAAGTCAACGAGCGCATCTTCGCTGATATCGGAAAGCGGGGCATGGGTTCCCATCCAGGTTGCACCGGCTGTTGAATCAATCGCGAAAATGCATTGTCCCGCATTCAGGAAGTTCGCCGGATAGCTGGAAATTTTGAAGGTGGAAAAAGCACCTGTCTTTGCATGGGAAGCAATGGTATAAAGCAGCTCTGTGGTGGTATCGTTAAAGATTTCGATATCGCCGTTATCGGTCGAATATCCGGCGCCCTTCTGCTTCAGCATCTGGATCATCATATTGTCCGTGGACTTGTCTATGAAAGGAATCATGACCTTCTGTCCGTTGACGGCAAAGGTACCATCCGCATTCTGCTTCATGGCAGCCTCGGAAACCTCCCAGACGAAATCCCAGGTCAGGGTTTCCGGCAGGGTATAGCCAAGCTTTTCCACATAGGTCTTATTCACATAGCAGGCTTCGGTGGAGCGCATATAGGGCAGCGCATAATAATGGCCGTTAAATTCGCATTCGTTTAAGAATTGCGGAATGATTTCCTCCTGCGTGGGTCCGTCAAACAGAAGGTCCGATCCGCCCAGTCCGTATTTTTCATTGGTAAAAAGAGTGTCTAGCGGAACCACGACGTTGCTTCCGGTGAGGTAAGTAGCAATATGATCCGGATAGGTAATGCAGACATTTGGAGTGGTGTCCGTTGCAATGTTCGTGATGACATCGTTATAAATCTTGCCATAATCCGTGTAGAGACGTAAGTTTACGGTAATATTGGGATACAGCTCCTGAAAATCTTCAATGGCTTTCTTGTAGATCTCGGTCTGGGTTTTATTTGTATCGTTCTTGGCCCAGAAGGTAATTTCATAATTCCGGGAGGTATCGAAGGCCTCCGGAACAGTGAAATCATTCTGACCCTTGGAGCCGTGGCAGCCGGTAAGTCCGAGTGCGCCTGCAAGCAGGGAAGCTGTAAGCAGTAATTTTGAAATGGTATGTTTTCTCATCCCTTTGTACCTCCTCTCGATACGCCTGCCATGACCTTTTTGCGGAAAATCAGGAACAATACGATAAGCGGCAGGGAGATCACCACAACCGCAGCCATCATGGCGGGGATGTTCTCACGACCGAAGCCGTTTTCGCGGATTTCCTGAATGCCGTTGGATACCAGATAGTAGTTTGGATCATCGGTAATTAACCGCGGCCATACATAGGAATTCCAGCATTCAATGACCTTCAGGATAATGATGGTAATGAGCGTCGGGCGGCAGATCGGAATCATGACCTTACGCAGGTAGCGCAGATCCGAGGTACCATCCACCTTGGCGGCATAATAAAGCTCGTCCGGAATCTGTGCGAAATTCTCACGCAGCAGATAGATATAGAAAACCGAGGTCACGGACGGTAGAATCAGTCCTAAAAAGCTGTTCCGCAGATCAAGGTTTGTGATGGTGACGAAGTTCGTGATGATCACAAGCTCATTCGGAATCATCATTAAGGACAGGAACAGCGCAAAGGCAATGTTTTTGCCACGGAACTGAAGCCTTGCAAAGGCAAATGCCGCAAGCGTAATCACAACCAGCATAATCGCAGTGGTAATCACGGTAAAAATCAGGGTGTTCCACAGGTATCTGCCCAGAGAAACCGTGGTAAATGCATCAATATAGTTCTGCATCGTCGGTGACAGGGTGAAGAACGACGGAACATATTCACTGTTGTAGGAGCTGTAGCTTTTTACGGAGGTAAGGATCATCCAGTAAAAAGGAAACAGAACCATAATCGCCCAGAAGATCAGCAGGGTATAAATCACAACATTTCTGGCAATGCCTTTTGCTTTGGCAGATTTCTGAAGCTTTTCGTAATCCATGGCAGTGTCCTCCTTAATAGTATACATGCTTTTTGCTGACCAGCAGGTTAATGCAGGTGATGGTCAGAACAATGGTAAACAGGATGATAGCGGCTGCCGACGCATAGGAGGGATAGCCACCGCTGTTACCGTAAAGCATATCGTAAACATAGCCGACGATGGTGTTCATCTCAGCAGCATTCAGATCGGTACCGAACAGCGCGACGGCATCGCTGTAGGCCTTGAAAGCGCCGATAAAGCCGGTAATGACCAGATAAAAGATCATGGGTGAGATCATCGGAAGGGTAATCTTGCGGAAGATTCTCGCACGTGAAGTACCGTCCACTTTGGCGGCATTGTAATAGGTCTGGTTCACGGAAGCCAGTGCACTTGTCAGAATCAGGATTTTAAAGGGAAGAACCACCCATATTGTGTAAAAACAAAGCACGAACATTTTCGCCCAGTAGGGACCGTCAATGAAATCCACAGAATGCCCGCCGAAAGCCTGAATCAGGAGATTCACCATACCGTCTGTGTAGGCGGTCTTTTTGAACAGAATCATAAATACCAGACCGACTGCCAGCGTGTTCGTTACATAGGGCAGGAAGTAGATCGTTTCAAACAGCTCCTTTAAGGGTTTGATGGAGCTTAAGCCCAGTGAAATGAACAGTGCAAGGAGTGTAGAAACCGGAACGGTAATGATGACAAGAATAAAGGTGTTTTTCACAGCCTGCAGGAAATAGGTGTCGTGCAATACATAGGAATAGTTATACAGTCCGATTCCGAAGTAGGTCTGGGAAGCGGAATTATAGCCTTCCTCAAAGGAATATACAAAAACATCAATTAAAGGGTAAATCATAAACACACCCAGAAACAGGAATGCGGGCAGCAGATAAAGCCACCCTTTGAGGTTGTTTTTTTCCATCATGTGTGTAGTCTCCTTCCTTATCCATCTGTTTCTTTCATGCAGGTGGATGTTTCATCGTATTCGGTAGCTCCTGCTGTTATTTCTGCATGACTATTTGGTAATGCAGAATCAGGATATGGTGTAAGGAATACGCAGCTGGGTATCCTTGTGGAACAGAAATACCTTATTGGGCTTCAAATCAAAGGAAACAACCGGAGAGCCGGTGTCTACGGAGTTTTCGGCACTGATAATGGAACGGATGGTCGCATTTTCGGACTCTTCTTTGGTAGAAACGACACTCACGTCACGTCCCATGACTTCAAGACGGTTCAGATCACAGTGAAGCGCACCGTTTTCGTTCAGAATAAAGCCTTCCGGACGAACGCCGACATAGACTTCCTGATCTGCAGCATCCCCCACCTTAAAGATGGCATCCTTTCCTATATATAAAGTATGATCCTTCACCTGACCGCGGAAAACATTGATCGGCGGAGTTCCGAGGAACTTCGCAACGAACAGGTTAGCAGGATTGTCATAAACCTCCTGCGGCTCTCCGATCTGCTGGATTACGCCCTCTTTCATGACGATGATCCTGTCCGAAATGCTCATGGCTTCTTCCTGATCGTGGGTAACGAAGACGGTTGTGATCTTGGTTTCGCACTGGATCCGGCGCAGCTCCTCTCGGGTCTGCAGACGGAGTCTGGCATCCAGATTGGATAAAGGCTCATCAAGGAGAAGAACCTTCGGCATTTTTACTAATGCACGGGCAATGGCAACACGCTGCTGCTGACCGCCGGAAAGCTCGCTGGGCTTACGATCCATCAGCATTTCAATTTGAACAAGCTTTGCAGCCTCTAACACGCGGCGGTTCATTTCCTCTTTGGAGAGTTTGTCCTTTCCTTTTAAATTCTCAAGAGGAAACTGGATGTTCTGCTTTACCGTCAGATGCGGATACAGGGCATAGTTCTGGAACACGAGTCCAACGCCCCTGTTTTCGGCAGGAAGATTGGTTACCTCGTCCTCTCCGAAGAAAATTTTACCTTCACTTGGCTTTAACAGACCGCTGATCAGGTTCAAAGCAGTACTCTTGCCGCAGCCGGAAGGCCCGAGAAGTCCGATCAGCTTGCCGTCCGGAATTTCAAAGGAAAAATCGTTGACGGCAACCACATCCTCGCGGATTTTCTTGTTGCGGTTGGGAAATCTTTTGGTTAAGTGCTCTAATACAATTTTCATAGGTGCCCCCTTTTTTATATCCCATAGGAATCGCGTAAGTCGCTGGAAATGTGATCCAGATCCGGATAAATGGATCCCTCCGTGATGCCGAATACACGCAGGCTGTCGATGAAGTATTTCTTGCGCTCACATGGAATAATGATCTTATATAAGGTATTCTCATCGCAGATGTCTTCAAGTCTCTGCAGAGAATTGTGTACGGTGAAGTTCGACTGTTGTGCATACATACGCAGGTTGTTGTCGGTAGAGCTGCAGGCGAGGATGCGGTCGGCAACCTCAGGATTGTGGTGATTGTGCTTGAAGGCTGGCAGCAGCATCTCCTGTGTGGTATCCGCATCGATCGGATAAATGCAGTGCCCGAAGCCCTCCCGTTCATTGAGACGGGCCGGAACCAGAACCCATACGCAGGCATCCAGTGTTGGCTGTACCTTATAGGTTTCGGTTGCAAAGAAGGAGGCAATGAGAGGTGACTGACTCCAGTCCAGCATCCGTGTGGGAAGTCCGTAGTGCTGCATGATGGAAACCCAGGCGGCGTAATTGTGCTTTTCCGGGGCATTTTTCATAATCTGCCTTGCCCGGATATAAAAATCATTGGTAATGTAACGTTCCACATCAATCCGCTTCTGGCTCCGCTGGATCGAGGGAATTAAGGACAGCTCCGAATTCTCTTCGCCGCGATACCAGAGCCGCAGGCCATGTTTTTGGTTTAAGCTGCTTACGAACTGAAGCAGCTCATCCATGGTATGAATTTCCTGAATGATCATGAAAAATACCTCGCTGTTATCATAAATAATGGCTCTGAATAGCTGACAAATAAAGCTGAATCACAGTTCTGATCTGCGATAATGAGCCACATCAGTCTGATTATAGTTGATTTCCATGCATTTCACAAGTCGGAAGTCGATAAGGAATTGTGTTCCGCTCAAATTTATGCCATAATGTAAAGAGTGCAAAGAAAAACAAGCGGCTGCGAAGCAGACATTTGTTTTTCTGCACTCTTTAACGAGCATGCGTCGGACGAAGTACGACAGGGAGTGCGAAGCACGGGCATGCGAGTTTGAAATGAACAAAAAACAAGCGGCTGCGAAGCAGACATTTGTTTTTCTGCACTCTTTAACGAGCATGCGTCGGACGAAGTACGACAGGGAGTGCGAAGCACGGGCATGCGAGTTTGAAATGAACAAAAAACAAGCGGCTGCGAAGCAAAGGAAACTTTTATTCTGAACAAATGTAATTATTCAGAACAACTGCATAGTTATATATAAGGAAAGGATGGAAAGCAGGAATGAAATACGATGTAATCATCATTGGAGCAGGGCCGGGAGGAATTTTTTCGGCATATGAGATGGTACAGCGCAGTAAAGATGTGAAGATTGCGGTTTTTGAAGCAGGGCATGCTTTGGATAAGCGCCATTGTCCGATTGACGGGGTAAAGGTAAAAAATTGTGTTAATTGTAAGAGTTGTTCAATTATGAGCGGTTTCGGAGGAGCAGGCGCTTTTTCCGATGGGAAATACAATATTACCAACGCATTCGGCGGAACCTTATACGAATACATTGGCAGAAGCCAGGCGATTGAGCTGATGAAATATGTGGATGACATTAACATGAAGTTTGGCGGTGAGGGAACGAAGCTATATTCGACCTCCGGCACGGCGTTTAAGAAGATCTGTCTGCAGAATAAGCTGAATCTGCTCGATGCGTCCGTGCGTCATCTGGGAACAGATATTAACCTGATTGTTTTGGAAAATCTTTATGCAGAGCTTAAGGATAAGGTGGATTTCTACTTTGATACGCCGGTTCAGACGGTAAAGACAAGGGACGAAGGATATGAGATTGTCTGTGAAAATGGCTCTTACTATTCCGATAAATGCATCATTTCCGTTGGACGAAGCGGAAGTAAGTGGATGGAACAGATCTGCCGGGATTTACAGATCAATACGAAATCGAACCGTGTCGATATCGGTGTGCGTGTCGAGCTTCCGGCGGTGATTTTCTCCCATCTGACGGATGAGCTTTATGAGAGCAAGATCGTGTACCGTACCGAAAAGTTTGAGGATGCGGTTCGGACCTTCTGTATGAATCCGCACGGTATCGTGGTAAATGAGAACACGAACGGAATTGTTACCGTAAACGGACACAGCTATGAGGGTGCCGATAAGCAGACCGAAAATACCAACTTTGCCCTGCTGGTATCCAAGCACTTCTCCGAGCCGTTCAAGGACAGTAACGGATACGGTGAAAGTATAGCAAGACTTTCCAATATGCTCGGAGGCGGCGTCATTGTACAGCGTTTCGGGGATCTGGTAAGAGGACGAAGAAGTAACGCGAAGAGAATCGAAGAGGGACTTGTGGAGCCAACCCTTTCTGCAACACCGGGGGATTTAAGTCTGGTACTTCCGAAGCGTATTTTAGATGGTATTATCGAAATGATTTATGCTCTCGATAAGATCGCACCGGGTACGGCCAATGACGATACGCTGCTTTATGGTGTTGAGGTGAAGTTTTATAATATGGAAGTGGAGCTCAATGAAAATCTGGAAAGCTGCCATAAGGGACTATACATTATCGGTGACGGCAGCGGGGTAACGCACTCTCTGTCCCATGCGTCTGCAAGCGGTGTTTACGTTGCAAGGCAGATTGTGCAGTAAAGCCCCGGACATGGTCTGTCCGGGAATGAGGAATACGGGCAGTACATATATTATAGAAGGAATGTAATGCTTTCAGTACAGACGGAAAGAAAAGTGAGGCAGTATGAGCAGGGAAAAGCAGTCACAGTATGACCGCATGACCGGTCAGCCGGTGGAAAAGCTTATTTTGGAGCTTGGTCTGCCGACGACGATCAGCATGCTGGTTACCAATCTATATAATATGGCCGATACCTATTTTGTCGGGACACTGGGAACCTCTGCAAGCGGGGCGACCGGAATCGTGTTCGGACTGATGGCAATTCTGCAGGCACTGGGCTTCATGTTCGGGCATGGAGCAGGAAGTATTATCAGCCGCAGGCTTGGAGCGAAAGAGGTAGAGGATGCAAGACGGTATTCGGCAACGAGCTTTTACGCTGCATTGATTTCCGGTATACTGGTATTGGTTCTTGGATTGTGCTTTCTGACACCGTTAGTGCGGCTGCTTGGAAGTACGGATACGATTCTCCCTTTTGCAAGGGAATATGCGTTTTATATTCTGCTTGCGGCACCTGCTATGGTGAGCAGCTGTGTGATGAATAACATTCTGCGGTACGAGGGGCGGGCTTTTTTTGCCATGATCGGACTTACGAGCGGCGGATTTTTAAATATTTTTCTGGATGCATATTTCATCCGTGTGCTGCATATGGGAATCGGAGGAGCCGGGCTTGCAACTGCAATCAGCCAGTATCTTTCCTTCGGAATCCTGCTCAGCATGTTTTTGCGGAAAAAGACACAGACAACCTTTGCGGTTCGTTACATCAGCTTTACAGTTAAGACGCTTGGAGAGATTGTGACTACAGGGCTTCCGAGTCTGGCGCGTCAGGGGCTTGCCAGTATTTCCACGATGGTGCTGAATCATACGGCAGGCGCTTACGGAGATGCTGCGATTGCCGCCATGAGCATTGTAAACCGGATCAGCATGTTTATTTTCAGTGTCGGACTCGGCATTGGACAGGGCTTCCAGCCGGTTGCAGGCTTTAACTATGGCGCCGGGAGATTTTCGAGAGTAAGAAAGGGTTTTTACTTTACCTGGATTTTTGGAACGGTGATGCTGGGTGCATTTGCACTTGTGGGCTTTTTTATGGCAGGAACGGTTGTGGCGTGGTTCCGGAATGATCCGGAGGTTATTGCCATTGGAATTCCGGCGATGCGGGCACAGTGTCTGGCACTGTTTTTCGTCCCGTTCAGTGTGTGTAACAATATGATGTTCCAGAGCATCGGATATAAGCTGAATGCAACCTTCCTGTCTACATTACGGAATGGTTTGTGCTTTATTCCACTCATTTTAATGATGCAGTATGCTTTCGGAATTGCCGGAGTGCAGTATGCACAGGCAGTTGCGGATGTACTCACCGCTCTGATCTGTATTCCGTTTACGGTTGGTTTCTTCCGGAAGCTGCCGGCAGACCGGGAAGGGTGAAAGATAAAAAATGTATAAAGGATGCGAAAGGAGAGAAAAGGTGAAAAAATCAATCTTTTCAGGGAACACATTAAAAAGAGGAATCTGTGCATTGCTTGCAGTATGCACGGCAGCAGTGTTGTTTTTATCCCCATCCATGGGAACAGAAGTGCAGGCCGCTGGAAAAGGCAGTGTATCTTCGCAGGCCTGTCAGCTGATTGACCGCAAGACGATTGAGTATCTGGCAGATTTTACCTCACTGCCAGCCTCCGATGATGGAAGGTTCTATCTGTATCAGTTAAAAACTTACGAATATGCCATTCCGGATGAAGCAGCTCCCGTTGCGTCCTGTGAGCAGTCCCTGAATACAGTGATACATTTTCCGCTGGATTCCACCGCATCGAACGGCAGACTGTATGCGAAGTTTGCACTGGTGGTATTACAGGGCGGTAAGAAGGTGATGATCGGCAATCCGCAGTATATCAGCAATCCGGAAATGATGGCGACCTCTTCCCATCGTGTGCAGCGTCCCGCAAAGTCCACGCAGGGCATTGAAACGACCAATATTATTATCAACGGAAGCGGAACCGGTGATGTCCCAGTGACTCATGTCAACCGTACGGCACAGATTCTGGTTGGGTCAGGAACGGTTGTAACGCATCCGAAGGCGTCTGATGAAGCGAAGGATCCGCATCCGTGGGATCATACCTATTATATGATGAATGCAGCCAATGACGAGGGAATTGAAGGTCTGGTAAAGGATCTGCAGAATTATGCGGCCAATTCCAGAGCGCAGGATTTTATCATCGGCAACGAGGTGAATGAAAGAAAATGGAATTACATGAGCTGGACGGACTGGAATTCCTTTGTACGGGAGTATACGCAGGCATTCCGCGTATGCTATACTGCCATTAAGAGTGTGAATGCGCAGGCTAATGTCTATGTGAGCCTTGACCAGTGCTGGGATCGAAACCGCCCGACCAGTCATCCGGAATATTATTCTTATATTGATGTAAAGGATTTCCTCATCAAGTTTAACGGCAATATCAGCAGCACCGGAAATATTGACTGGTGTCTTGCCATTCATCCTTATACCGTTCCGCTTACTTATGCAAAATTCTGGGATATGTCGGGCGTAACGGTGGAGACACCGGAATACTGTCGTTCTCAGGTGGCAGATAATCATATGGTAACCTTCCAGAATGTAACCGTGGTTACAGACTTTATGAGTAAGCAGGAGTACCGGAACCGTTCCGGTCAGGTGAGGGATATTATAGTCAATGAGTTCGGTGTAAGTGCAACGCAGGGTGAGGATGTTCAGGTTGCTGCTCTGTGTGCAGCCTTCTATTCCTTTGAAAAGAATCCTTATATTACCCAGGTCATTTATCTGGATAATTTAGGAGATGGCGTAGACTCCCGTCTGTCTGAGCGTGGCTGGGCAGCCTTTAACAGCTTCGGTACAGAGGAAGAGGCCTCCTATATGGACTGGGCAAAGCAGTATATCGGCATCAGCGACTGGTCGAAGGTCATCCGGTAGTACGAGGATCACATAGAAGAGACAGAATATAACAGAATCAGGAGGAACAGATATGAATCCCGCAGCAATGTTTAAGCTTATGCAGGCAAAGAACACATTTACGAACAATCATCCGAAGGTTGAGGCATTTGTACAGAATGTACTGACCAACAAAATCGTAGAGGGTACGATTATTGAGGTGTCGATCCAGCGGCCGGGTGAAGAGGCGGTCACCACGAATCTCAGAGTGCAGCAGTCAGATCTTGATCTGATCCAGAGCCTTAAGGAGTTAGGACAGCCGTGAGGCGGCTGAGGGGGCAGATGCTGTAAGGAATCATCGTGGATAGCAGCAAAGGAGGAGAACAACATGCCGCAGAAGGCAACGGTAGATAAGCTGTTGGCAGAGAGCTTTAAGGAACTGGTGGCTGTGATACCGGTAGAGAAAATCACAATTAAAGAAATTACGGATAAAGCTGGAGTCATCCGTCCGACCTTTTATAATCACTTTCAGGATAAATATGAATTACTGGAATGGATCATCCGGACAGAAATTCTGGATCCGATTCTGCCGCTGCTCCAGGGAGGCTTCATCCGAGAGAGCTTTACACTGGCTTTTCAGAATGCAGAAAAGGACAAGGAGTTTTACAAAAAGGTATGTAAAATGGAAGGGCAGAATTCCTTCCGCGTGATTATCGAGCATTGTATTAAGGAGCTGCTTTATGAGTTCATGAAGGAGCAGGTTGGAGAGAATGCTAAGCTTCACAACTGGATGACGAGTGAATATCTGGCAGAATACTATGCACAGTCCATGAGCTATGTATTGCAGCGGTGGCTGGAATCCGACCTTGTGCTTCCTGCCTCCGAGGTTGCGAATCTGTATTATTACATTCTCAACAACTCAATGGAAGAAATACTGGCAAAGATGCGATAATAATGATAAGGGCAGACGAATTCGGTCTGCTCTTTTTTCTTTCTTATACAAATCCACACAAATGTATATTTTTCTTAAACAATTTCTTCAATTCTGTCTGGTTAGTCTATACGAACTACGCAGAATTGTATATTTATCACAAACAATTCCATGAAATTGAATCTGTCAATTCGAACTTTTATTCCATAAGATAACCAATAGAAAAGAAAAAAGAATAACTATGATAACTGTGAAGGTACTGAACAGTTAGGAAAAGAATCAAGGGAAGCCTTGAAAAGGAGGTATTATGAAAAAGTTTGCGAAAGGAATAGTCAAATGCAGATTTATGATTCTGATTATTGCGACCGCATTGCTGATTCCGTCGGCAATCGGCTATTTTAACACCAGAATCAACTATGATGTATTAACCTATCTGCCCGATAACATTGAGACCATGGTTGGCCAGGATATCCTGCTGGATCAGTTCGGCGTGGGAAGTTTTTCCATGTATATTGTGGAGGGCATGCAGGCGAAGGA
Organism: Bacteroidaceae bacterium; assembly: GCA_963650485.1. Lineage (GTDB taxonomy): Bacteria > Bacillota > Clostridia > Lachnospirales > Lachnospiraceae > Suilimivivens. The sequence continues at coordinate 47,641 of CAVJLN010000011.1, read as the reverse complement.
TGTTTCTGCTTTGAAGGAAAAGATCGAGCAGGTCGATCATGTGAAATCAGTATTATGGTATGACAGCTTCATGGATCTGAGCATTCCGATGGAAATGCTGCCGGATGAAATTTACGATGCCTTTAACAATGCATCGACAGACAGCACCATGATGTTCATCATGTATGATACCGGAATGTCGGCGGATGAGACGATGGATGCCGTTGCCGAGATCCGTAAGCTCTCGAATGAACAGTGCTTCTTAAGCGGCATGTCGGCGATTGTTACGGATACAAGGGATCTGTCCAATAAGGAGACACCGATTTATGTCTGCATTGCAGTCGTTCTTTCAACGATTGTCCTGTCTATTACCATGGACAGTGCACTGATTCCGTTGTTTTTCCTTTTGAGTATCGGATTTTCCATCATTTATAACCTGGGAACAAATATTTTTCTGGGACAGATTTCATACATCACCCAGGCATTGACCGCAGTTCTGCAGCTTGGTGTTACTATGGACTACTCGATCTTCCTGTGGCACAGCTATCAGGAAATGCAGCAGACCTATCCGGACAAAAAGGAAGCTATGGCAGAGGCGATTACAACGACCTTTACCTCCGTAATCGGAAGCTCAACCACAACGGTTGCAGGATTCCTTGCTCTTTGCTTTATGAGCTTTACCTTAGGCCTTGATCTTGGACTTGTTATGGCAAAGGGTGTTATCTTCGGTGTGATCTGCTGTGTGACCATATTACCGTCCATGATTCTTGTTTTTGACAAGGCGATTGAAAAGACGAGACATAAGCCGTTTATGCCGAGTTTTGATAAGACATCGGCCTTTATGACGAAGCATTATATCCTGTTCGCAATCCTGTTTGTACTGATCTGGATTCCGGCAATCTGGGGTTATAACCATACCAGTGTTTACTACAATCTGGATTCCAGTCTTCCGGAAACTCTTGCGAGTGTGCAGGCGAATAACAAGCTGGCCGACGATTTTGATATGGGTGCGACCCATATGGTACTGATGGATGTGAACCTTTCGGCTAAGGATAAGGAAGCCATGATGAATGAGATGGAGAAGGTCAAGGGCGTGAAAGCGGTTCTTGGACTGGAAAAAATCATTGGCTCGACGATTCCGGAGGAGTTCATTCCGCAGGAGCTGCTTGATGAGGTAGAAAGTGATGAATATGAGCTGGTGCTGATCACCTCAGAATATGCGGTTGCTTCGGATGAGGTCAATGAGCAGTGCGATACATTAAACACCATTTTGAAAAAGTATGACAGCAAGGGAATGCTGATTGGTGAAGCTCCATGTACCAAGGATCTGATTGAGATTACAGATACGGACTTCAATACCGTAAACGGTGTTTCCATCGGAATTATTTTTGCAATTATCTTCTTTGTATTTAAGTCAGTGAGTCTTCCGGTTATTCTGGTCGGCGTCATTGAATTTGCGATTTATATTAATATGGGTCTTCCTTATTATACGAATACAACACTGCCGTTTATCGCCTCCATCGTGATCGGTACCATCCAGTTAGGTTCTACCGTAGACTATGCGATCCTGATGACGACCAGATACAAGGCAGAACGAAGCTCCGGTAAGAGCAAGGAGGAGTCCATTACGATTGCACACAGTACCTCGATCCAGTCCGTCATCGTCAGTGCATTGAGCTTTTTCGCTGCAACCTTTGGTGTCGGGATTTACTCCGACATTGATATGATCAGTTCTCTTTGCAACCTGATGGCGAGAGGTGCGATTATCAGTATGTTTACCGTAATCTTCATGCTGCCGTCCATGTTTATGATTTTTGATAAGCTGATCTGCCATACCGGTATCGGCTTTACACCGGCAAGTGCAGCCAAGGAGGCCGCGCGTAAGGCGAGAAGACATCGCGGAGCAAAGAAGCAGGAAAAGAATGCAGTACAATAAGAAGGTACGTTACCAATAGATGTGATTAAGAGCTTAACAGGAGTCGTTAAGAATCGGAAAGGAAATGATGATTATGAAAAATATGGAAATTAATAAAAAGCTTGGATTTAAAGTAGTTGCCGTATTAACCAGTGCTTCCATGGTGCTTGGCGGACTTGCCGGCTGCGGAAAGAACACCACACAGGACACCACAGCAATTGAACAGACCTCAGAGGCGGAAGAGAGTGATGACCTGCTTACCAATGTCATGAATCAGGTCGTGCATCATTCCTCTACAGCCGGCACAGAGCTGCAAAAGGATGAGGTTGTATATGTCATGGCAGATGCACAGGGCAATACGCAGAAGATTATTGTCAGTGACTGTCTCAAGAATGCCAATGGAGACAGCACCATTAAGGACGCCTCCTCCCTGTCCGACATTGTGAATGTGAAGGGAGATGAATCCTATACAGTAGATGCAGACGGCAATCTCGTATGGAATGCAAATGGCAGCGATATTTATTATCAGGGAACGACAGACAAGGAGTTACCGGTGGATGTATCCATCAGCTATGAGCTGGAGGGAGAGGAAATATCTCCCGAGGATCTGGTTGGCAAGACCGGTAATGTAACGATCCGTTTCACCTATACCAATAATGAAAAGACTACCGTTGAGGTAAATGGTAAGGAAAAAGAGGTATATGTTCCCTTTGCCATGATTTCCGGAGCTTTGCTGCCGGCTGAGCATTTCAGCGATATTGAAGTAACAAACGGCAAGGTGATTTCCGAAGGAGATAACAATGTGGTAGTCGGTATTGCTTTCCCGGGACTTAAGGACAGCATCAACATTGACAGCCTTAAGGATAAGGCGATTGACGATGAAGCAAAGGAAAAGCTGGATGAGGTAGAAATCCCGGAAACGGTTGAAATTCATGCCTATGCAACAGACTTTGAAATGAACCAGACCATGACAATGGCGATGTCCGACCTGTTATCCGACCTGAATCTGGACGATACGCTGGATATTGATACCAGCAAGATCACGGATTCCATGAATGAGCTGAAGGATGCCACCCAGCAGTTAAAGGATGGTTCCACAGAGCTGAATGATGGTATGGCCTCCTTACAGGAGGGTGCACAGACACTGGCAGACAAGTCCAAAGATCTGGATTCCGGAGCAGGGGAGCTCGTGAGTGGCATTGGCACCCTGAATGAAGGCGCAGCCTCTCTCAACAGTGGCGCAGACGAATTAAACAGCGGAGCCGCTTCCTTAAAGGATGGAGCCGCTTCCTTAAATGAAGGCGCAGCTACCCTGAATAATGGAGCCGGCAGCTTAAAGGATGGTATCAGTCAGGTGAACTCCGGTGCAGAAAGCCTGAACAGCGGTGCAGCAAGCCTGGATTCCGGAATCAAGACATTACAAGCAGGAACAGGGCAGCTGGCAAGTGGAGCAAGCACACTGGATTCTGGAGCACAACAATTACGGGCTGGAATTAAGAAGGCTTCTGATGCAGTGAATGTTATTAAAGGTGGATTTGAAACCAGTGAAGAAAATAAGACACTTGCAAATAAAGCTAAATGGGGACTTATTTATGCAAGTGAGCAGGCTGTTACTGGTGCTCAAAAGCTATATGATGGGATTACAAGTCTGATCGATGCGATGACGGCTGTAACTACGCAAAATACACAGATTCAGACCGCCTTATTTAGCATGGAGGATCAGTTAGAGGGAGCCAGAGCAGCAGTTGGAGATATGGGAGATGCTCCTTCTGTTACCTATAGTACAGGAAGCAGTTCAAGCACGGAGAGCTCCTCGATAAATCAGAATTCAGGCTCGTCTTCTGAAAATTCCTCAAGTACAGAAGCTGCGAATGCAGGTTCTGATGAGACTCAGGCGCAGGAGACTGCTACAGCATCAGAGAGCACGAATGTGGAAGCAACAGATTATAGTGATTCAGCGGTAAATGATGCAGAAGTGCAGATACAGAGTGAAGATATAGCTGTTGCAGCAGTGGAAGAGGAGTCCACGCCTGCAGAGAGTAATGAAAGTGAAATCAGTGTAGCTTCGGAAAGTAATGCGAGTGATGAAAATAGTGCTGCTGTGTCAGATGCTAGTGATACGTCTGATTCAGAGAGCTCGGATAACAGCAATGGAGGAAATCCCGATACGAATCAAAATAACAGCAGCCAAGAGAACGCATCTGAAAATACAGATGATGCTTCCGGACAGGAAGAATCTGGACAGGAAGAATCCGGACAGCAAAGCTCCAATAGTTCCAATGAAGAGAGCAGTTCTGTAGTAAATGTTGATGAAATCGCTGCATACTATTATGAGCTTGGATATAAGAATGGACAGGAGGCTGCATATGATGAGTTCGAAGAGATGCTTTCTGAACTGGCAGCAGTGATGGATAATAATCCGATGCTGTGTGATGGAACAGAAGGTCAGACAACAGGGGAAACATTGATAGACTCACTTACAAAACTGCAGGAAGGTGCGAAAAACCTTTGGCAGTTAACGAAAGGCATCGATAGTGGAATAAATACAGTTTACGATGGACTTTCGCAGTTACTGGTTGGTACTGAGGAGCAGGGTAGTAAAGGCGGTTTTGTTGCATTGAATGCCGGCGCAGAACAGCTTGCAGCCGGAACAGCACAAGCTAAAACTTCTATAAGTGCTCTTGACACCGGCGCTCAGAAGCTGGCATCCGGAAGTTCAACACTCCTTGCAGGAACCAATACCTTAAAGAGCGGAACCTCACAGCTTCTTACAGGTGCACAGACCTTAAAGGATGGTACTCAGACGCTTCAGAATGGTACCCAGACCCTGTTAAACGGAACCCAGAGCTTAAAGGACGGTACTCAGACCCTGAAGGATGGAACCCAGACCTTGCAGGATGGCACCCTGGAGCTCTTAAAGGGTGGTCAGACCTTAAAGGATGGTACTTCCCAGTTCGTAGAAGGTACAGCAGAATTAAATGATGGTGCTTTACAGCTCCTTGACGGAACCGGAGAACTGATGGATGGATTATTCAAATTTGATGAAGAAGGAATCAGTAAATTAACTGATCTCTTCGGAGATAATGTACAGGATGTCATTGATGAGCTGCAGGCAGTCTTTGATGCAGGACGCAGCTACAAGATTTACTCCGATTCAGCTTCTGATATGGACAGCAGTGTGAAGTTCATTTATAAAACAGAAGCGGTCAAATAACGCAGATGGGAGTCAGATATGACAATGCTGGAAATGGCGTTGATCGCCGCAGGACTGTCCATGGATATCTTCGCATGGACAGCCTGCCGAAGTACACTTTTTTCGAATATTGGAAGAAAGAAGCTGCTCAGCTTTATCGGGGTCTTTGGAATATGGGAATTGATTTCCATATCTCTTGGCTTTTATGTGGCAAAGCTTCTCAGGATGACAAAGCTGTTGGACCAGTCGGAAGGTTTCTTAAAACTGATCGCCGTGGTAATCTTTTTTGCCCTGGCAGTCCGGATGCTGCTGCTTGCCATGGGAAAGGAACTAATTGACGAACGCAGACAGGATGAGGTGCAGTTCCTTCCCCTGATGAAGGACACGTCCGTTATCGCGGCGAGAACCTTTCTTGTGGGACTTGCGGTTTCCTTATGCAATACCGGAGTGGTACAGCAATATGCACTCCTGCTTTTACTGGGAGTCCTGATGGCAGTTGCCGGACTGTATGCCGGATATACCTATGGCTTTCAAATTAAATCCAAAGCTTATTTTGTGGGATTCATGTGCCTGTTGGTTACGGATGTGGAATTTATGATCCGGTTTCTTATGTCATAAAGACATCTATGCTATAATGACTCCATAATGGATAACATCTATACTATTATGAGGGAAGACTCACAAATCGAGAAATTTTCTATAAAAACAGTAGTGTATTTTGAATGGATATTCGATATACTGAGTTTAGCATAGAAGCAAACTGATTGGAAGAGGGGAACGTAAGCATGGTTCGAATCGCAGTGGTGGAGGATGAAGATCTCTATATTGAGCAGATTACCGAATATTTGAAACGCTATGAGAAGGAGGAAAAGGAAGAAATCCAAATCACGGTTTATCGGGATGGAGATGGAATTACAGCAAAGTATAAGGCGCAGTTTGATATCATTCTCATGGACATTCAGATGAAATTTATGGATGGAATGAGTGCAGCGGAGGAGATTCGGCGGCTGGATACAGAAGTTGTTATTATTTTTATCACGAACATGACCCAGTATGCCATCCGGGGGTATGAGGTGGATGCCATGGATTATGTGCTCAAGCCGGTGACGTATTTTGCATTTAGTCAGAAATTAAGTAAGGCTATTACACGTATCAGGAGACGTACAAATTATTATACAGTTCTTCCGGTCAAAGACGGTGTTCTTCGAGTCAAAGTGGAGGATATATATTATGTGGAGAGTCAGGGGCATAATCTGATCTATCATACAGCTGGGGGAGAATATACGACTGCAGGCACGATGAAGCAGGCGGAGGAAGAGTTGGAATCGTTTGGATTTGCCAGAGGAAATAAGTGTTATCTGATGAATCTGGAACATGTGGAGGGGATTCGTGACAAATGTGCAGTTGTGAAGGGTATACATCTGCAAATCAGCCGTCCAAGGATGAACGATTTCATGCAGGCTTTGACCAGATATTGGGGCGAACTAAAATAAGATGGCCAGCTGCTTTCTATGATAACAGGTGCGTAGGAGGAAAACCATGATAGGGATCAATACAGTTTTACCGGATATTCCGAGATTTTACACGGCGATTGCAGAGTGGCTTGCCTGCCTGTTCTGTATTCTGGAAGTGAAACAGCGATTTTCTGGTTGGAAGTTTGTGGGAGTGTCCGGAGCGGTACTGGTGCTGCAATCAATCTTTTTAATATTGACAGATGGCTTGAATGATATTTTGTGGATTTTATGTATGATGGTGGCTGTGGGAATTATGTACGGCTATATTTACCTGTGTGGGGATCTGAGCGCCAGAGATGCGGGATACTATTGTATCCGGGCTTTTGTGGTGGCAGAATTTGCCGCGTCACTGGAATGGCAGACTTATTGCTATCTTATGGTAAACTGGGGCTTTCAAAATGCAGTTTTCCGTTATATATGGATGATAGTCATTTACGGGATGGTTTATCTGATCATCTGGATGCTCTATCGTCGCTATGCGTCAAAGGAGAAAATCTATTTCGTAACGAACAAGGAGCTGGTTTCCTATCTGATTATTGCACTTGCAGTCTTTCTTATGAGTAATCTTGGATTTGTATCCGTCAATACGGTGTTTGGTGGACGGTACAGCTCGGAAATCTTCAATGTGCGGACGTTGATTGACCTTGGGGGTGTGGCAATTATGTATGCCTATCATGTGCAGCGCATTGAGCTTCGCATGAACCACGAGCTGGAGAGCGTGCAGAGTATTCTTCATAACCAGTATATCCAATACCAGCAGTCGCAGGAGGCGATGGATCTGATCAATTATAAATATCATGATCTGAAACACCACATCATTGCGCTTCGGGCAGAGGAGGACGCAAAGAAGCGGGGAGAGTACCTGGATAAGCTGGAGGATGATCTGAAAAGTTATGAAGTCCAGAATCGCACTGGCAATCAGGTGTTGGATACGCTTCTTACATCCAAAAACCTTGTCTGCATGAGAAATGATATTTTCATGACCTGCGTGCTGGATGGAAAGCTGTTTGACTTCATGGATGCAATGGATATTTGTTCAATTTTTGGAAATGCCCTGGATAATGCTATTGAGTGCGAGAAACAGATTAAGGAGAAAGAGAAGCGTCTGATCCATGTCAGTGCTTTCCTGCAGAAAAGCTTTCTGATCGTCCGATTTGAGAACTATTATGAAGGCAAATTAAAATTTCAGGAAGATCTGCCGGTGACAACGAAAAAAGAAGCTCAGTTTCATGGCTATGGATTAAAAAGCCTTCGGTATACGGTTCACAAGTATGGCGGTGAGGTGAGCATAAATGTAGAGAATGATTGGTTTAACCTGAAAATTCTGATTCCGATGGATGTAATCTTATAACAAAATCCTGCATCATATGGAAAGTGGAGAAGGAAAAACAGAATATATTGACTAATGAACGTCGAAATTGGCAGAATGCCCAAATTTCGACGTTATTTTTTGATAGAAAATACCATAAAAAAAACAGTTTGTGAAGAAAAACAGCAATTTGTGCGAAACAAAAAAGTTCGTCAGGAAATATGATAGAGTATGTTTATCCAAGAACTGTCGAAAAAGTAAGGAGGGTATGTTATGCAAAAAAATCAAAGAGTGTATGCCCGGAAAGCACGGGCAGATCAAAGAAAGGAGGAGACAGGGATATTATGAAAAAGAAGTCAGCAATTATTCGGGGGTCGGCAGCAGTGATGGCATTTGTGATGTGTATTACAATGTCAGTTACGAATCTGGTCTATAAGTACAATGGCACGATCAATATGTTATTAGGAATTTCCACCCGGGTTGTTGTCAATGAAAATGGAGAGGAAACCGGAACGAGCGCCTATTATTATGAGAACGAATATGGCTATAATTCGGATGCTCTGGTGGATGTATATGCAGATGCGGCAGCTTCTAATGTAGATACTGCAGAGGAGGGAATTGTTCTTTTAAAAAATGAAAATGATGCACTTCCGATTGAAAAAGGAAGCCGGATGACTATTTTCGGAAATGCATCTGTAAATGGGTCAATGTTTTCAACCCGTACAGCCAGTTATATGACTGCCACATCCTTCCTGGATGCTATGGAGAATGAGTTTGGAGCAGACAATATCAATGAAGTTCTGTGTACAGATGTTTATAAGGAACTGCAAAGCACCAGCAATACAGCAGTAGTTGAGGCTGAGATTGATAAGGTGACATCTCAGGAGAAGACATGGAAAGATGACTACAATGATGTGGCGGTAGCCGTACTTACGAGAGATGGCGGAGAAGGCAATGATGTGAGCAAGTATTCTGCTACGGATACATACGAAGATGGAACACCACGTCATTTTCTGGATCTGAGTCAGAATGAAGAAGATCTTATTGCTTATCTGGCAGAGCAGAAGGCAGAGGGAGTTTTTGACCGCATCGTTGTGATCATTGGTTCAGACTTTTTTATGGAGCTGAATTTCCTGAAGGAATATGATATTGATGCGGCAGTGGTGACCGGGGAACTTGGAAGCTATGGTTGTGAAGGTCTGGCAAAGATTCTGTCTGGCGAGGTGAACCCCTCTGGACATCTGACAGATACTTATGCATCGAATTCTCTGTCTGCTCCGGCTACTGTATATTGTGCAGAAGACTATTATTCATGGACAAATTCGGATGAAGTAAATGCTGCTGTACCTACAGCAAATGATTCTGAAGGCATGAATATTGATAATTATCTGCTTTATCTGGAGAATATTTATGTGGGTTACAAGTATTATGAAACCCGCTATGAAGATGTAGTTATGAGTAACGGGAATGCAGACAGCAAAGTAGGCTCTACCGCAGGAAACGCATGGAATTACGCAGAAGAGATGTGTTATCCGTTTGGCTATGGATTGTCTTATACGACATTTGAACAGACATTGGATTCTGTTTCCTATAACGAAAGCAGTGATACCTATACGATTACTGTTACGGTAAAAAATACCGGAGATGTAGCAGGAAAGGACGTTATTGAGATCTACGCGCAGACACCTTATGGTGATTACGAGAAGGAAAATCTGGTGGAGAAAGCTTCTGTCGAACTGGTGGCTTATGACAAGACAGATACTTTGGAAGCAGGCGAGAGCCAGACTCTGGATATTTCAGTGTCCGGTTATTTCCTGGCAAGCTATGACACGAATGGTGCAGGAACCTATATCCTGAGTCAGGGAGATTATTATTTTGCAATTGGTGATGATGCCCACGAGGCTATGAATAATATATTGGCAGCAAAAGGATATACAGCAGCGGATAACATGACTGCTGATGGCGACGCTTCCAAGACTTATACATGGACAAAAGAAGAACTGGATACGGAAACTTATAGTACATCTGTCTATACCGATGCAGAGGTAACAAACCAGTTCGCAGCTACAGACATTAATTCATTTGGATACGATCTGACTTATTTAAGTAGAAATGACTGGGAAGGAACTTATCCCGAAGCTCACAAACTGGAAGCTACACAGGAGATTATAGATGGGCTGAATGCAAATTATGATTACGAGACACCGGCAGATGCGCCTTCTGTGTCAGAGTATACCCAGGGAGTAGACAACGGTCTGAAGCTGACGGATATGATAGGAGTGGATTTTGACGATGACAAGTGGGAGGATTTTGTAGATCAGCTGACACTTGAACAGATGGGTGCTTTGATGGCGGATAACACAGCAAGTACTACGATCTCGGAATACGAAATCATCGGAAGAAACTGCATTGATGATGGAAGTAATGCAGGTGGTGATTTCACTTTTATATCGGAGCCAACGACTTCACGGACATGGAATACTGATCTTGCAACAGACAGAGGTTATTTCGAGGGCCTGATCGCTTATCTTGAAGGATATGACGAAATCTGGTATGGCGGTGGAAACATGCACAGGACTCCATTTGGAGGACGTATCAGTCAATATTATTCTGAAGACAGCACGATAGCATATTGGCAGGGCTATTATGAAGCGCAGGCATGCCAGAGTGTTGGAACTGCTTATTGTATCAAGCATCTTGCCTTAAATGAGAATGAGACAGTTCGTCAGGGCTTGAATGTGTTTGCGAATGAACAGTCTGTACGTGAAATTTATCTGCGGGCTTTTGAAGGTTCATTTGCAGGCGGAGGTTTAAGTGTTATGACAACTACCAGCCGTATGGGTACTGAGGGTGGAAAGAGTTATGATGAACTGTTGACGAATGTGCTGCGTGGAGAGTGGGGATTCAAGGGTCATGTGACTAGCGATGGTTATGTGGATATTGGTTTCTATAATAATCCGAAAGAGGAAGTAGTTGCGGGTTATGACTACTCCTGTCTGGATTCGGCTGGATGGAATGGAACCCAGATCGTCAAGTACATAGAAGAAAATGATGATGGATATCTGCTTAGCTGTCTGAGATCAGCTGCAAAACACAATTTGTATGTGATGGCGCATTCGGCCAGAATGAATATTTATGCTGACGGAGGAACTGTTATCAGTGTCATCCCTACATGGGAGACAACTCTGGCAGTGGTCAATGTAGCTGTAATTATTGGCTTTGCAGTGCTTACTATTCTTGCAGTTTTTACATCTGTAAAGAAAAAAGTAAATGTAAGAAAGGAGGCATAGAAGATGAAATTTAATTTGAAAGAAAAGAGCTTTAGTGCACTGGCAGCTCTGGCAGGTGCAGTGATTGCATTGATCGGCATGATTGCATTCTGTATTTACGGTGCAGCCTATGCACAATATGCGGATGTGGGGGTAGCAGGATTTCTTCTTCTTGGGGCTGTGGCTTCTGCCTGCTATGCTTTTGTGGATATGAAGATTACGGAATTGGGTTCTTTTGTCGGTACGTTCTGCGTAAGCTTTGCCATGGGTCTGTTTGTGATAAACAGCTATAATGTATGGGCAGACTGGTATGGCAACTTTGATATGTACAATTCCGAGGGCGGTGTGGTAAAGGTGATTCTTTTGCTTGTACTATATTTAGCTGCAATCATCTGTAATATTGTATCCTGCTTTACCAGAAAGGAAAAGGAGGAAGTGGAGCGATGAAAAAGAAAAGATGGATGGCAGTGGCTCTGTTAATGATCACAAGTTTGGGACTTGCCGGTTGCGGCAGCAGTATGAAAGAAAGTACAGAACAGTATTTCAGTGCAGTTTCCAGTCGACTTTCCGGACTCTCAGGCAGCAACAGCTCGTCCTCAGAGGAAAAATCAAACAAAACAGCATTGGAGACTCCGGGGAATCTGGCTGTGGATGAGGAAGGCAACTATACGTTTACCGGGGTGGAAAACTCCAGCTATTACATCGTCTATATGTACGATGCCAATGGCACGGAAGGGGACGGTTACATTCAGATCAGCGATAATATTGCAGAGGATGGAAGCGGAACTTATACAGGAAACCTTTCGGACAGTATGAGCTTTGGCTATGGAGATTACCGCATTGAGGTGGTTGCATATCCTGAAGTGACAGATGAAGTGTACCGGAAATCGGAAGCTGCATCCTGTGAGTATTTGCTGACCGGTACAGTGGCAGAACCAGCTTATGCTTATCTATGGGATAGTTTTTCCGGCACTTTGAGTGTACAGATGACGAGTATCGGGGATTATAAGTTTACAGCTTATCCCGAGCTTCTTGAGGTGGTTCTTACCAATAAAGATGATGCATCGGATGTTATCAATCTGACTTTGGAAGATCTGACTCTGATTGATGATAAATTTATTGTATCAACCACGGACGTGAAGAAGGATGCAACCTATGATATCACCGCATCGGCTACCTGGGATGAATTGATCGTTACCAACCCAAGTGCAGAGACAGAAGTGGGAACGGTGACAGTAAGCAGTAAGGAAAACGCTGTTTCGTGGGGATATGGATATTGTGACACGAGCCGTTATAGTTTTCTGGATTATCCTATGGTTGCAGAGAACTTTGATTTGGAAACCGGTGGTTCCATTGGTGTGTGGTATTCTTTCACCCCTTACAGTTCAGTTGGTTATAGTGTGCAGAATGCAGAGGCTACAGCCACATGGCAGGAAGAATACAGCGAATACTTTACAGCTACACCTACAGACACTACGGATGAAGCTTTACACGCTTATTCAGTAGAAGTGGCAGATTCTAATGGAAATGCTGTCTATATGAGTGATTTTGGTATGCTCACTGAGATGGAGGGACCGATTACGGGAACTCTTGAAATCTACGAGGACGGAACGTTTAAGCTGGCGTTGGATGGCCGCGAGATGGTGTGGATTGAGGTGAAAGGTTCTGGCCTGAATTTTGCTCCTTGTACAGTGGAAGGTACGTGGATAGAAAATGAAGATGGTACAGTGACATTGAATTACGACCGTTCTACAGCAGTAGTGGATGAAGAATAAGGACTGAAAGGTTGATTATTAATGAAAAGTAAGGATATCATTGCTGAAATGACAATTGAAGAAAAATCAGCCTTCCTGAGTGGCAAGAACGAATGGCAGACGTGGGATTTCCCACGTCTGTCCATTCCATCCCTGTTCTTTTCCGATGGCCCAAGCGGGGTGCGCAGACAGGATGGGGCAGGCGATCATCTGGGACTGAATCCGTCTCTTCCGGCCACCTGTTTTCCCAGTGCGGCAACCGTGGCAAACAGCTGGGATGTTTCCCTTGCGGAAAAAATAGGGCAGGCACTGGGAAAAGAGGCAAAGGGTCTGGGGGTTAATGTGCTCTTAGGACCAGGATTGAATATGAAGCGGAGTCCTCTGTGTGGTCGGAATTTTGAGTATTTTTCGGAAGACCCTTATCTGGCGGGAAAGCTGGCAGCAGCCTATATTCGGGGAATTCAGGCTGAAGGCGTAGGTGCGTGTCCGAAACATTTTGCAGTAAATAGTCAGGAACTTCGGAGAATGTCGGTGAATTCCGTGCTGGATGAGCGCACGCTTCGTGAAATTTATCTGACGGGGTTCGAGATTGCTGTACGGGAAGGTCATCCGAAAGCGATTATGAGCAGTTACAATCAGGTCAATGAAACTTATGCCAATGAAAATTCTCATATGCTTCGGGACATTCTGCGTGACGAGTGGGGCTTTGATGGTTTTGTAGTGACAGACTGGGGCGGCTCAAACGATCACGTGAGGGGCGTAGCAGCTGGTTCAGATCTGGAGATGCCTTCACCAGGACTGGATTCTGCGAGGCAGCTTCTAAAGGCAGTGGAGGAAGGCTGTATTTCAGAAGAACAGATCAATGCCTGCGTAGAACGGCTTCTGGAGGCTGTGTTATTACTGACGGCAGCAGGGGATAAACAAGAGAGTAAGGAGGTTGAACATCATGCATTGGCGGCAAAAGCGGCTGGCGAGAGCGCAGTCCTTTTGAAAAATGAAGATGGAATACTTCCACTTTCCGGGGGACAGAAGGTCGCGGTAATCGGAGATTTTGCAAAAAATCCGAGATATCAGGGGGCTGGCTCCTCTTTGGTAAATGCGGTTCGTGTGGAGAATGTCCTTGAGAAAATTGCCGGGTATTCGTTGGAAATTGTTGGATTTGCGGAAGGGTATAAACAAGCAGAAAAAGCTGAGCCCTTGAATGCTGATTGGCTCAAGGAGGCTGTATCTATTGCTGAGAAAGCAGATGTAGTACTGTATTTCTTTGGTCTGGACGAATTAAGCGAAACGGAAGGAAAGGATCGGGAGCACATGCGTATTCCCAAAAGTCAGATTCGTCTCCTTTCGGAACTTGCCAAGGTGAATTCAAAGGTGATCGGAGTGTTGAGCGGTGGTTCGCCTGTTGAGATGGAGTGGGAGAAAGATTGCAAGGCGATCCTGCATGGATACCTGACAGGAGAAGCGGGAGCCAGTGCCGTTCTCGATATTTTAACCGGGAAGATCAATCCATCCGGGAAGCTGGCGGAGACATATCCTCTTCACTATGAAGATACACCGGCCTTCAATCATTTCCCAGGCAGGGAGAGAAATGCGGAGTACCGGGAGAGTATTTATATAGGATATCGTTATTATGACACGGCAAAGGCTTTGGTGAGGTATCCATTCGGATATGGGCTGTCTTATACGACATTCTCTTACTCCGATTTGAAAATAGAGAAAGATAAAGTAAGCTTTAAAATTACGAATACCGGTGGGAAGGATGGTGCGGAAATCACACAGCTCTACATAGGTTTGCCGGATGCGAAAGTATTTCGACCGCAAAAAGAGCTGAAAGGCTTTGCAAAGGTATTTTTGAAATCGGGAGAGAGCAGGAACGTGGAGATACCCTTTGATGATAAGACCTTTCGCTATTGGAATGTGAAAACAGGCCGTTGGGAAGTGGAGAGTGGTATCTATCAGATCCTGATAGGGGCGAGTTCGACAGATATCCGTCTGCAGGGAGATCTGAAGCTTGCACCGGATGAAGAAGATATACTTAAGTTGTATACGACAAACTTTCCCTATGATAGAAAAGCACTTCCCTCCTATTACACAGGAAAAGTGAAAAAAATAAGCGATACCGAATTTACCACACTTTTAGGACGACCAATTCCAAACGGAAACTGGAGCGGTGAGTTGGGATTAAATGATTCCCTCTGCCAGATGTATTATGCGAAGAGCCGCCTGGCGAGGTTTGTATGGAAGCAGTTGATCAGAATAAAAGAAAAAAGTGAGAAACAGGGAAAAACAAACTTAAATGTTCTCTTTGTTTTTAATATGCCATTTCGAGGAATTGCGAAAATGACCGAAGGAATGGTGAGTATGGAGATGACAGAGGGAATGGTGAAAGTAGTAAATGGACATTTCTTTCGTGGAATGAAACAGGTCATCGGAGGTTTTTTCCGCAATAAAAGAGAAAATAAAACATATAAGAAAAAACTGGAGGTGGGCAGATGAGTCAGTTGGCGGCCAAATGGCAGGAAAAATGGGCAGCCTTTGCACAGAGATATCCTCGCCTTTCTAAATGGATCTATCAGATTTTTTATTTTTGGGTATTCAGCATGAGTGTGACCGTGCTTCAATACCTTGTGTTTACCTTTATGCCTGGAATACTTGGAGAAGAACTGGCAGGAACAGAATTTATGTGGCCGAAGAAGGAATTGCATATTTTGGGCGTGGATTTCTCCTGGAGTCTGTTAGGGTACAATGTGCTGTATGATGCATCGGGGGCAGTAAAGATCGGTGGGGGACTTGGATATTTTATCAGTTATGAGACGGGTTCCTTCCTGGCACAGTGCATCAATTTCCCCCTTCAGAGAAATATTACCTTCAAGAGTCATGGCAATCCAATCTATCAGGCCATGTGGTATTTTATTGCTTGGATACTGATCTCCCTTGTGTGCAATGGATTTAATAATCTGTGGATGCCAATCGCAGCAGCTTATGTTGCCCCGGCGATCTATAATCTTCTTGTGACCTTTATTACGGGTGGCGTGTCCATGGTGATCTTCTTCTTTGTATTCAAGATTATTTTCCCGGAAGGAGAGAAAAAGTGACAGGCATGTTCGAAAGCAAAGATTTCTTGTAACACATAGTATTCTATGCTATAATGACCCTCGTAATGGATAACATCTATACTATTATGAGGGAGGACTCACAAATGAAGAAATTTTCTGTTAAAACAGTAGTTGCGATTGGTATTGGAGCTGCCTTATTCTTTGTATTAGGTAAGATTGCAATTCCTTCACCTGTACCGAACACCAACATCAGCTTACAGTATGCAATCCTTGCAATGTTTGCTACCCTGTTTGGACCGATTGCAGGTGCACTGATCGGATTTATCGGACACACCCTGATTGATGCAACAAGCTATGGTCCCTGGTGGAGCTGGATCATTGCATCCGCAGTAGTAGGTGTGATCATTGGTCTTATGACCATGAAGCTTGACTTAAGTGATGGCTTCGACAGCAAGAAGATGATTAAGTTCAACATTGCACAGATCGTTGCTCACCTGGTAGCATGGGCTGTCGTTGCACCGGTTCTTGACATTCTGATTTATTCTGAACCTGTTGAGAAGCTGTTTGCACAGGGACTTATGGCATCTGTTGCAAACATCATTACCACCGGTGTTGTTGGAACATTACTGTTATTCGCATATTCCAAGACCCTTGTTAAGAAAGGTTCTTTAAATAAGGAAGATTAATTAAGCAGTACGAGAGAATCAGAGCTGTTGCGTACAGGCGGCAGCTCTGATTATTTTTAAAAGAAAGGTTTTCACATGACTTCTCCAATCATTTCATTTCAGGATTTTGGATTTCAATATGATGCACAGGCAGAGCCGACGCTGCATCACATCAATCTGGATATATATCCCGGTCAGAAGATTCTCATTGCCGGAGCAAGCGGCAGTGGCAAGAGTACCATTGCAAGCTGTATCAATGGTCTGATTCCCTATGCGTATCCCGGTAAAATTACCGGTAAGGTTCTGGTAGACGGTAAAGATGTGGCACAGAGCAGCATCTTTGATTTAAGCCATATCGTAGGAACGGTTCTGCAGGATACGGACGGACAGTTTATCGGACTGACCGTGGCAGAGGACATTGCTTTTGCACTTGAGAATGACTGTGTACCGCAGGAGGATATGAAGAAAACGGTGCAGAGGGTGGCACAGCTTGTGGATATTGAACATCACCTGGATCATGCACCGCATGAATTGTCCGGAGGGCAGAAGCAGCGTGTCAGTCTTGCCGGCGTTATGGTGGATGATGTGAAGGTGCTTTTATTCGATGAGCCGCTTGCGAACTTAGATCCGGCAGCAGGCCGGACTACAATTGAACTGATTGATGAAATTCAGGAGAAAACCGGAGCAGCAGTCCTTATTATCGAACATCGTCTCGAGGATGTCCTATGGCGGCACGTGGACCGCGTGGTGTTGATGCAGGACGGAGCTATTGTGACGGATTTAACACCGAGAGAACTGCTTTGTGAGAATTTCTTAATGGAAAGAGGAATCCGGGAACCGCTTTATCTTACGGCGCTTAGGTATGCACAGGTTCCGGTGACACCGGAAATCTGCCCGGAGCATCCGGATATGTTAAAACTTACGGATGCCCAGAAGCAGCAGGTAAAGAACTGGGTTTTAGAGCAGCAGGAGAGTGTAAAAGAACAGCAGCAGGGAGAAGAACTTTTAAAGGTAGAGCATCTTTCATTCGGCTATGGCGAAGGAAAGAAGAATCTCGAGGACGTGAATTTTACGATTTATCCGGGAGAAATGGTCAGCATTGTCGGGAAGAATGGTGCCGGAAAGAGTACGCTTGCCAAGTTGATCTGTGGCTTTGAACGCCCGCAGGAAGGAACGATTTCCTTTAATGGAAGAGATCTTTCCCAGGATACGATTAAAGAGAGAGCATCATATATTGGTTATGTTATGCAGAATCCTAATCAGATGATTTCAAAGCCGATGATCTGGGATGAAGTGGAAATGGCACTTTTGCAGACAGATATGACACCGGATGAGCGGAAGGAACGGGTAGAAGAAACCTTAAAGATCTGTGGATTGTATCCATTCCGGAAATGGCCGGTTTCCGCATTGAGCTTTGGGCAAAAGAAACGAGTGACGATTGCAAGTATTCTGGTGCAGCGTCCGCAGGTGATTATTCTCGATGAACCTACGGCAGGACAGGATTATCACCATTATACCGAAATCATGGAGTTTTTAAAGGAACTCAATGAACAGGGATTTACGATTTTGATGATTACGCATGATATGCATCTCATGCTGGAATATACAAAGCGGGCGATTGTATTCTGCGAAGGAAAGCTGCTTGCAGATACGACATCCGCGCATGTGCTGAATGATCCGGAGCTTGTGAAACGTGCAAGCTTAAAGGAGACAAGCCTTTATACGTTAAGCTTAAAATGTGGTGTGGAACCGCCTCAGAGACTGACGGAGCGGTTTATTGCACAGGAAGAACATACACAGGAGGAAAAGGAGGTTTCGGCCCGTGGCTAAGGTTGCAATTTTAAGTTATATCAAGCGGCAGAGCTTTGTACATGAACTGACCGGAACAACGAAGCTTCTGTTTTTCCTGATGTGGAGCATTGCGTCCATGGTAACCTATGATACCAGAGTACTGGTTGTCATGCTTGCTTTCAGTTTTCTTATTTTTAAACTGAGCAAAATAAAAATTAAGGATATCAGCTTTGTGCTGGGACTTGCAGCGGTATTTTTACTGCTGAATAATTTCTTTGTGTATCTGTTTTCTCCGGAATATGGGGTGAAGCTTTATGAGAGCCGGGATGTGCTTTTCACGATTGCAGGTCCCTATACGATTACGGCACAGCAGCTTTTTTATCATCTGAATATGACGATGAAGGTGGTCTGCGTGGTACCGGTGGCACTGCTTTTTATTGCATGTACAGATCCGAGTGAGTTCGCGGCGAGCCTTTCGGGAATCGGGGTGAATTACCGGATTGGCTATTCGGTGAGTCTGGCGCTCCGTTATATTCCGGACGTGCAGCGTGAGTACCACAACATCAGTCAGGCGCAGCAGGCCCGTGGTGTGGATCTGTCCGGTAAGGATAAGGTGCTGACGAGAATGAAGAATTCGGTAGCTATTCTGCTTCCACTTGTCATGTCGAGCCTCAATCGTATCGAAACGATCAGTAATGCCATGGAGCTTCGTGGATTTGGCAAGAAGGAGAAGCGGACCTGGTATCGGAAGCGTCCTATGAAAAAGAGCGACTGGATTACGCTGATCATTGGAACTGTGATTCTGGTTGGCGGACTGGTCATCACCTTCTGGGATGGAAGCCGGTATTATAATCCGTTTTTATAAGAAGACGTGGTAAGAATTCAGATTGGTTATTATGTATCGTAAGATTTATTGGGATGAGAAAGGTGTTAAGGAGTGTATCATATGAAAAAGAAGCAGACTCTGATTGGAATTCTGATTATGATTATTGCAATCGCACTGGATCAGTTGACGAAGCAGTGGGCGGTAGCGGCATTAAAGGGAAAGGAAAGCCTTGTGTTGATTAAAGGGGTACTGGAATTTTCCTACCTTGAGAATACGGGAGCCGCGTTCGGATCCTTCCGTGGACTGCAGCTTCCGTTGATTTTCGTTACGCTTGTAATTATTGCATTTGTGATCTATAAGTTGGTTACTCTTCCTGACAACGAAAGGTTCAACCCGATCCGGCTCTGTGGAGTTTTTCTGATCAGTGGGGCAGTTGGAAATCTGATCGACCGTGTCATGAACCGATACGTGGTGGACTTTATCTACTTTGTTCCGATTAATTTCCCAAAGTTTAATGTGGCAGACTGTTATGTGACGGTTACCGTTTTCGTACTGATTTTTCTGTTCCTGTTTTATTACAAACCCGAAGAAACAGATGCGATTCTTTCTCTAAAGAAGAAAGACGCAAAGTAACGGTGAAGGTGCTGAACAGTTGTAATCATAACCGTGATTAAATCCGGTAATACTACATAACGGAAATGAATGTTTGAAATATTCGGCAACCGGAAGACGATCCGGGAAAGACGGTCGGAGCGTCTATAAAAACAGGAAAGAAGGAATGTAATATGAAGATTGCGATGTATGATACCAAACCATATGATAAGGAATGGTTTGAAAAGAAGAAACCGGAAGGTTATGAAATTATTTATTTTGAGACGAAGCTGCGCTATGAAACCGCAGCGTTGGCAGAAGGCTGTGAAGTGGTGTGCGCATTTGTAAATGATGTCATCGATGCGCCTGCGATCGACCGGCTTTGCAGACATGGCGTGAAGCTGATTGCATTACGCTGTGCCGGTTTTAACAATGTGGATCGCAAGGCGGCAGCAGGAAAGATACAGGTAGTGCGTGTGCCGGCGTATTCGCCTTATGCCGTTGCCGAACATGCGATGGGAATGCTGCTTTGTCTGAACAGGAAGCTCCACAAGGCTTATAACCGGACAAGAGAGGGCAACTTCACATTAAATGGACTGACCGGCTTTGACCTTCATGGAAAGACCGTCGGCGTCATTGGAACCGGTAAGATCGGTAAGACCTTTATCAACATCTGTCAGGGCTTTGGCATGAAGGTATTGGCTTACGATCCTTATCCGGATGCATCCCTTCCTGTAACCTATGTGGAAAAGGAAGAACTGTTTCAGAACAGTGACATCATTTCCCTGCATTGTCCATTGACCACGCAGACCCATCATATTATTGATGAAGAAAGTATTCAGATGATGAAGAATGGCGTGATACTGATTAATACATCGAGAGGGGCGCTGGTGAAGAAAGAGGCGCTGCTTGGTGGATTAAAGGAAAAGAAGATCGGGGCGGCAGGCCTTGATGTATACGAGGAGGAAGCTGAGTACTTTTATGAGGACTGCTCGAATGAAATTATTGAGGATGATGTTCTGGCATTGCTGGTATCCATGCCGAATGTGCTTGTGACATCTCATCAGGCCTTCCTTACGAACGAAGCATTACAGAATATTGCAGAGACAACCTTCGGAAACATCGCGGCTTACGAACGTGGTGAGAAACTGGTCAATAAGGTAGAATAGATGCATTCTTACGGGAGCATGGTTAAATAGAATGTAATGAGGCACACAGCAGGTCAGCCCGGCGTTTTGCGGCTGACCTGTTCCTGTGTTGTAGGAAAGAAAAAAATGTGGTACACTGTAACCACATGAGTAAAAGAAAGCTGTGAAGCGGCAATTTTACAAATAAGCTCTGAAGAATTCATATCATGTTGTAAAATTAACTGAGGATAGACCATGAAATTATTGAGTGCGATTGTTCCGTGCTATAATGAAGAGGAAAATGTACGGGATTTTTACAACGAGTTTTTAAAAAATCAGTCTTTTTTCAAAGAAAAAGATCTGGATTTCGAACTGATTTATGTGGATGATGGTTCGCGGGATCATACCGTTGCAGAGGTAAAGAAGCTGATCGAAGAAGACAACCGTGTGCATCTTCTGTCCTTTTCCCGTAATTTTGGAAAGGAAGCGGCGATTTATGCAGGTCTTGAGAAGTGCCGCGGAGATTATGCCGTATTCTTGGATGCCGATCTGCAGGATCCACCATCTCTTCTTCCTGAGATGTTTTCCTATATCGATCAGGGTTATGATTCGGTTGCCACGAGAAGAGTTACAAGGAAGGGCGAACCGAAGATACGCTCTTTTTTTGCCAGATGCTTTTATAAACTGATGCACAAAATTTCAAAGACGGAAATCGTGGATGGTGCCAGAGACTACCGCCTGATGACCAGGCAGGTAGTGGACGCCATTCTTTCGATGCCGGAGTATAACCGTTTTACGAAGGGGATCTATGGCTGGGTCGGCTATGAAACCAAGTGGCTGGAATATGAGAATATCGAACGTAAGAAGGGCGAGACCAAATGGTCCTTCTGGAAGCTGTTCGTGTATTCCATTGAAGGAATTACGTCGTTTTCAACGGCACCGCTGGCACTTGCAGCCCTGATGGGAGTCCTGTTCTGTATTCTGGCGTTTGCTTTCCTTGTTTTTATCTGGGTAAGGGCCATGATTTTCGGGGACAAGACATCAGGATGGCCGTCTCTTGTGTGCATTATCCTGCTGATCAGCGGCGTGCAGTTCTTCTGCATGGGTATCCTTGGACAGTATCTTGCCAAGACTTATCTGGAAGTGAAGCGCAGACCGATTTATCTGATTAAGGAAGATATATAGGTACGAAAAGATATAGAAGTGAGTGAGGTGCGACGTGAGACGTTTGGAATCTCTGAAGCGAGTATGTGTATTATGGCTGAGCCTTATCAGCCTTCTGTTAGAAACAGCAGTTTATGCTTATATCTGGTTCCGGAATTACTACCCGATTGTAAACCGTTTTAATCTGGGACTGAAATTCTTCTTCAAGGGACATATACTGATTATTGCTATTTATTTTGTACTGCTGTTTTTCTTCACGAGCACGTACGGCGGGTTGAAAATCGGCTATCTGAAGCCGGGAGATGTGTTTCTTTCCCAGCTGGTGTCCCTGTGTATTGTGGATGTGATTACTTATTTTCAGATTTCCCTGATGAGCAACCGCCTTGTGCCGGTAGTATACTTTGCACAGGCACTCGTGGTGCAGCTCCTGATTTCGGGAATCTGGACGACGTTCTGCAACTGGGTTTACCGCAGGGTATTTCCACCGAGAGAAATGCTGCTCGTACACGGACACCGCAGTATTGAAGATATTCTGCGGAAATTTGAGTCCCGCAAGGACAAGTACCGCATTACGAAATGTGTGAATATTAAGGAAGGAATCTGGAAGATCCAGGAAGAGATTGATTCCGGATTCCGCGCTGTTGTATTATGGGATATTTCCACCGAAGACCGGAATAAGCTGTTGAAATACTGTTACAGCCGGTCTATTCGTGTTTATATGATGCCGAAGATTCCGGATGTGCTGATTGCCGGAGCCGATCAGCTTCATCTGTTCGATACGCCGATTTTCTTAACGAGAGAATATGCGCTTACCGTTGAACAGCGCATGGCAAAGAGAATCATTGATCTTGTTTTTTCCCTCATACTGACAGTTATTACGTCACCAATCATGCTGATTACGGCGATTTGTATCAAGTGTTACGATGGCGGTCCAGTTTTGTATAAGCAGACGCGGTGTACCTGTGGCGGCAGGGAATTCAAGATCATGAAATTCCGCAGTATGAAGGTGGATGCAGAAAAGGATGGTGTGGCGAGACTTGCTTCCAAGAATGACAGCCGGATCACGCCGATTGGTAAGTTTATCCGTATGGTGCGGATCGATGAGCTTCCACAGTTGTTTAATATTCTGATGGGGGATATGTCCTTTATCGGACCGCGTCCCGAACGTCCGGAAATTATTGCACAGTATGTGGAGCAGATGCCGGAATTTGTATTCCGTATGAAGGTAAAAGCAGGACTTGCCGGATATGCGCAGGTTTATGGTAAATATAACACGACACCGTATGACAAGTTAAAGCTGGATCTGTCTTATATTGAGAATTATTCCTTATGGTTGGATTTGAAGCTCATGCTGTTGACGCTGAAGATTCTGATTAAGCCGGAGAGTACCGAAGGCATCGACAGCAATCAGACAACGGCCATGAAGAACGGGAAAGACCGCAAATAAAGGAAAGTGAACGCACATGAACGAAGATTATAAGAACCGGGGAATGGACCTGAAACGCTTCACCCTGTATTTCCAGAAAAAAATATGGATTATTTTACTGCTGATTCTTGTGGGTGGAACGATTGGCGCCATTTCGTACCGGATGATCCGGACCATGAAGATGCCGGTGGAATATGAAAGTGTTTCCAAGCTGTACATCACCTTTAACCAGGATGAAAAGGGAGATGTGTACCAGTACTATAATGGTTATACCTGGAATGAGCTGCTCGATACCGATCCCATTCTGATTGCGATTATGAATCACCTCACCGGATATGAGGAGGAAGAAGTCAAGGACGCAACCTCCGCAGAAATTCTGTCCGATATCCGTCTGCTCACGATCACCGTGAAGGGGGACAGCGAGAAGATGGTACGTGAAATTCAGGCAGCCGTGGAAGAGGGACTTGCCGATTATGCGGATCAGAGTGAAGAGCTTCGCAAGATTGTAACGATCCGTTCCGACATGCCGAAGCGTATTTACTGGAGCGACGACACTACGAAAGCCCTGATTGCGGGGGCGCTTTTGTTTGGTCTTGTTGGCTTCCTTGTTTTCGGATTTATGTATGTGCTCGATGACGGAGTATATGTGCAGGCTGATGTGGAACGCAGATATCCTTATAAGGCACTTGGTATTATGACACGGAACCAGAAGGGATTACAGCCTTTTGTCAGGGAATTGAAAGCAGATCTTCTGTATGTGATGGGAGATTCCCGGAATATGCTGCTGCTTGATATGGATAATCACGGAGAGCTGCGCCAGGCTGATATGGATAAGCTCTTAAACTGGGATGAAGGAGGAACCCTCGGCGGTGATAAGGATATCGGCGGCGAACTGGTATGGCATGTCCGCAAGGAGGATGAGGACGAGGAGGATGAAGATCTCCTTCCGGAGCCTAAGGAATGGAATATTATCGTATTTAATGAAAGTGATATGGGAGAAGAACAGTGTGAAACCATCCGTAAGAACGGAGGGGTGATTCTGTTGATCCCGTTTGGAAATGATGTGAGCCGTAAGACGGAGAGAATGCTGACCTTCTTAAAAAATCAGGATTGCAATGTTTATGGCATTATTGTGACGGAAGCCGACGAAGAGTATCTGAACCGGTACTTTGCATAGCTTTGAACCGTCACGGAAAGCAGGACAGGTTATGAAGCTTCAATTACTGGTATCGGCTGTAAAGGAAGAGGTTACGACACTGGCAGAGCGCATGAATATCCGCACGGATGCATGGATTGTGAATCAGTGTGACCGGTTTGACTATCAGGAATATGAATACAGGGGGCATACGATCCGGTGTCTGTCGATGGCAGAACGGGGCGTGGGACTGAGCCGTAATACGGCGCTGATGCGTGCCGATGGAGATATTCTCCTGTTCTCGGATGAAGACCTCATATATCAGGATGACTATGAACAGAAGGTGCTGCAGGCGTTTGAACAGCATCCGGAAGCACAGGTCATTACCTTTAACTTTGAAGTAGACGAACGAAGAAGAACGTATTATAACGAAGCCGGGCATTGGGTTCACTGGTACAATTATGGAAGATATCCGGCGTATGCAATCGCAGTACGGCGGGATGCGATTTTAAAAGTAAATGTAACGTATTCCCTGCTGTACGGTGGTGGAGCGAAATACAGTAACGGAGAGGACAGCCTGTTTTTGCATGACTGTCTGAAAAAGGGCTTGCGGATTTATGCAGACACAGCGTTATTAGGCAGAGAGGTGTACCGGGAGTCGACATGGTTTTCAGGGTATCATGAGAAGTTTTTCCTTGACAGAGGGGTATTGTATCACGATCTTTACGGATGTATGGCGAAGCTTTTTTCCATCCGGTTTTTGTGGAGCAACCGGAAGGAAATGCTTACCGCAATGGATTTTCGCTCGGCTTACGGACTGATGAAGCAGGGAATCCGGGAAGGAAAGCTGCGATAGGCGGAGAGGGCGCTTATGATTTTATATAGTTTGGTAGCAGTGCTGGCAGTAGGACTTTCGCTGCCGGTCGATAATCATTATGAAAACAAAGGATTTTTATATACACGTCAACAGATACTGAACAGGCTCTGTCTGGTATCTGTTTTTCTGCTTTTATTTCTGGTGTCTGCACTTCGTCTGAATGTGGGAAATGATTACGCAAAATATGTGGAATTCATGCATCTGATCCGGTGTGATGCCCTTGTTCCTACGGAATTCGGGTTTAACTGGGTGGTAAAAATTCTATATGGAATCAGCGGCTTTGAAAACTATCTGCTTGTCTTTGCCGTGTTTGCGTTTGCGACCATTTACCTGTTCCTAAAGGCAATTTATCGGCAGGCGGATTCTTTTGCGTTCAGCTTTTTCCTGTTTATGGCACTGGGATATTATTTTCAGACCTTTAATACCGTGCGTTATTATCTGGCACTTGCGATCGCACTTTTTGCCATTCCTTATGTTCTCCGGAAGGAGTGGGGCAAATTTCTTCTGCTTATCCTGCTTGGGGCAACCATGCATAAGTCGCTGCTTGTCGTGATCCCGTTGTATTTTCTTGCTTCCCGATGCTGGAAAAAGTGGCAGCTTGTTCTTGCGGCCCTGTTCTGTTCGACCTTTTTCTTCCTGCAGGATTTTTACCTAAAGCTTGTTGTATTCTTATATCCGACCTATGAGGATACGGAATATTTAGAGGGCGGAACCAGCATGATTAATATTCTGCGCTGTGCCGCTGTGCTTGCTCTGGCACTTCTTTGCTATAAGAAGTGTGTGAAGGAGAATGCAAGAAACCGCTTTTATTTTTACTGTAATCTGGGCGCACTGGTGATGTATGTGTGCTGTTCGTTTTTACCGATTATTTCAAGAATTGGGTATTATCTGACGATTACCCACATCTTCTTTCTTCCTGCATTGGTGAATGCAATTGAGAATGAAAAGCTTAGAAAGCTGTGCCGCGTGGGTGTGGTTCTGGCGGGAATTGTGTATTTTGCGGTATTTATTCTGATGAAAGCAGGAGAGAACGGGCTTCGCATTCTGCCTTATCAGACCTTCCTGTTCCACGAGATGGTACCGATTCTGTCAGATGTCACATAGGGTTGTGACAGTATAATTTCAGGAGGTGTGATATGACACCGTTTTTCTCAATTATTGTGGTATGTTTAAATCCCGGTGAGAAGCTGCAGCAGACTCTGCAGAGTATCCGGAAGCAGGAATTCCGGGATTATGAAGTAGTTATAAAGGATGGTGTCTCAACGGATGGCTCGTTGCAGAAGCTCAATCTGAATCAGCCCGGTTTACGTGTTGTGACGAAACCCGATCAGGGAATTTACGATGCCATGAACCAGGCGGTACAAGAGACAAAGGGGCAGTTTGTTCTCTTCTTAAATTGTGGGGACCGGTTTATGAATGAGCAGGTGCTTGTGAACATGCATGACCGGATGGTCAGGCAGGAACAGACGGGAGCAGAGCGATCTGCAATTTACTATGGGGATGTGTATGAGCGTGTGACAGGGCAGCTCGTTTCCTCGAATCCGAAGCTGGATGCGTTTGGATGTTACCGGAATGTGCCGTGTCATCAGGCGTGCTTTTATGAACGGGAGCTGATTTTACAGCATCCGTTTGAACTCGAATACCGGGTGCGGGCCGATTATGAGCAGTTTCTGTGGTGCTTTTTTGAGGCGAAGGCGAATCCGTATTATACCGGGATTACGGTGGCGGATTATGAAGGCGGTGGATTTTCAGAAACGAAGAAGAATCTTGCTATTTCGAAAGAGGAGCATAAGAAAATTGTACAGAAATATCTGTCTTTCAGACAGCGGTTTACCTACCGGCTGATTCTGTGCCTGACGCTTGCGCCTCTTAGGACATGGATTTCGAAGAATGAGAAGACGGCAGCACTTTACAATAGGCTGAAGACAGCGTTGTATCGTAGATGAGTGCGGAGGGAAGCCGACAGGAATGTCAGCATATGTCAACAGGTGATACGAAGTATCGGGAAAAGGAAGATTGGCAGATGAAGAAAGTACTATGGATTTGTAACATCATGCTTCCGGCAATTGCAAGGGAATTGGGGATGCCCTATTCCAACCGGGAAGGCTGGTTATCCGGAATTTATGAAAAAACACTGCAGGGAGAAGTTCCGTTCGAAATTACGGTCTGTTTTCCAATGAACAAGGAGGACTTTGAAGAGATACCGGTGACGTGCATTTTAAGTTGTGATGCATCGCAGACAGAGGAAAAAGCAGGAACCGGAAGAAGTGGGAAGAGTGGAAATAACGATGGATTTCTAAAAATTAAAGGATCACGGACGCCGTGCTATGCGTTTGAGGAAGATTTATCGAAGCCTGAAAACTATGATCCGGGTCTGGAAGCACGGATTCAGGGAATCCTGAAGGATGTAAAGCCGGATATGATTCATATATTCGGAACCGAGTTTCCACATTGTCTGGCAGCAGTACGTGCCTTTCACAATCCACAGAAGACGCTGATCGGGATACAGGGTCTGTGTGGGGAAATTGCAAAGACGTATCGTGCAGGACTTCCGGAGAATGTGTTTAAACAGGCATCCTTCCGTGATGTGGTACGACAAGATTCCATGCGGCAGCAGCAAAAGAAGTTTTATCAGCGTGCTGAGAATGAGCGGCGGGCGCTTCTCCTTACCGATCATATCACAGGAAGAACGGAATTTGACCGTGCAGAGACCGCGAAGATCAATCCGCGAGCCAATTATTATTTCATGAATGAAACCATGCGTCAGGAATTTTATGAGGGCGAGTGGAAAATGGAACAGACCATGCGCCACAGTATTTTCCTAGGGCAGGGAGATTATCCGCTTAAGGGAATGCATTTTCTGCTTGAAGCGATGGGAAGATTGAAGGAAAGTTATCCGGATCTGAAGCTTTATGTTGCCGGAAACAGCATTATTTCCAATGAAACGGTGAAGGATAAATGCAAGCTTTCCGCATATGGGAAGTACCTGCTTACACTGATCCGGTTATATGAGCTGCAGAATCAGGTCATTGTGCTTGGTAAGCTGTCTGCCGAAGAGATGAAGGTACAGTTCCTGTGTTCAAGCGTTTTCGTATGCCCGTCAGTAATGGAAAATTCTCCCAATACGATTGGAGAGGCAATGCTTCTGGGGGTGCCGGTGATCGCGTCCAGGACGGGAGGGATTCCGAGCATGGTCGAGGATGGCGTGACAGGACTTCTGTTTCAGAATGAGGATGCCGAAGATCTGGCAGCTTCCATTGACCGGATCTGGTCGGATCAGACGTTAGCAAGGGAATTGTCAGCGCATGAACGCATCCGGGCATCCCATATCCATGATGGCAATAAGAATTATGAACGGTTATTGGAAATATACCGGGAGATTTTAGAATGACCATAACGTTTGTTTCAAATTATATCAATCATCATCAGATTCCCTTTTCCAATGCAATGTATGCGCAGTTGGGGGAGGAGTACTGCTTTATCCAGACCGAGCCGATGGAGGCGGAACGCCGCAGCATGGGCTGGTCTCTTGATGGGGAAAAAATTCCTTATGTGCACTGCCTTTATGAGGAAGAGGATTTCTGCATCCGTAAGATCGTGGAAAGCGACTGTGTGCTTGCCGGATGGAGTGGCAGGGAAGATCTGATCGAACGAAGACTCGATGCCGGGAAACTGACCTTCCGTGTTACCGAGCGGATTTACCGTGAGGGACAGTGGAAAGCCATCTCGCCGAAAGGGTTATACCATAAATATAAAGAGCATATCCGATACCGGAACGCACCGGCCTATCTGCTTTGTGCCGGGGCTTATGTGGCATCGGACTTCCGGCTGATTCATGCCTACCCGGGAAAAATGCTGAAATTCGGATATTTCCCGGAGCTTCGTACCTATGAAGGAGATACCCTCTGGGAGAAAAAGCGGAACGACGGGATCGATATTATTTTTGCCGGACGGTTTATACCTTTAAAGCATCCGGAATACATGATCCGGCTGGCAGCAGACCTTAAGAAGCTGCGGGAAGATGGTCAGAGTAAGAGAGGTACGGGAGCGGCGTTTCCTCTATTCCGGATTCATATGGCAGGAAGCGGTCAGATGGAAGAGGAACTGCGGCAGATGGCAAAGGATCTGCAGGTTGAAGAAGAGGTCATCTTCTATGGCTTCCAGTCTCCGGCAGCTGTACGTGACCGGATGGAACAGAGTCACATTATGGTGTTCCCAAGTAACCACTTAGAGGGTTGGGGAGCCGTGGTGAATGAAGCGATGAATAGTGGCTGTGCAGTCGTTGCCTGTGGACAGGCAGGAGCCGTGCCTTATTTAATTCAAAATGGTGAAAATGGATTTATTTTTAAGAAGGATTATGAGGAGCTGCTGCAGAAAGTGACAGAGCTTGTTAAAGATCCGGAGCTGCGGATGTGTATGGCAAAGGCGGCGAACGAAACCATCACGACCTGTTGGAATGCCGGGCATGCAGCTTCCGAACTGCTGCGCGTGATCAGGGAAGTACAGGCAAGCGGCAGACTGGTTCCTGCAAAAGAGGGACCCTTAAGCAGAGCATAAGGTAATTGCTGAAAATATAAGAGATATGATGTTTGCTTGTGAGCAGTGAATCAGAAACGAAAGAAACCAGAGGATAATGGCGTCTTGAAAAGTATGAATCAGTGTAATTGTGATGATATTGAACAGATATGAATCAGAAAGGATTTAGAGATGGATCAACCGATAATAATCAGTGTGATTGTGCCGGTTTATAACATATTTGAATATCTGCCAAGATGTGTGGACTCCATACGGAAGCAGACCTATCCTTACCTGGATATTATTCTGGTGGATGACGGATCGACAGACCGTACCGGTGCACTGGCAGAAAAGATGGCACTTGAGGATCAGCGGATTCGTGTTTTTCATAAGGAAAACGGGGGCTCATCCTCTGCGAGAAACTTAGGGATCGCACAGGCAAAGGGCGAGTATCTGGGGTTTGTGGACAGTGATGATTATATTGAGCCGGAGATGTACGAGCGGCTTTTAGCGGCAGCCGTAGAGGAGAAGCTGCTGATGGTACAGTGTTCACGGGATGAAATTGACGAGCAGGGAAATCTGCTTCCAAACGTCTGTGAACCACCGGAAGAAGCAGAGCTCCGGGACAGCCAGTTTATTATGAGGGAGCTGCTGCTGCATCGTGGGGACTGCTCTTTCTGTACAAGACTGACACACCGGTCTTTGTTTGAAAACCGGAAATTCCCGGAAGGAGAACTGAACGAGGACTTTTATCTGCTGGTGCAGATGCTGCCGGAGGTTCCGCAGATCGCCGTATTGCCGCAGCAGGACTATCATGTATTTTACCGTTATGGGAGCAATTCCAGAACGCATGATGAAAATTATTTTCCTCCCGTGTTTACGGATATTGTAAGGAATGCGGACCGGGTTTCGAAGATTGTGGAGGAGCAGTATCCGCTTCTTACACAGGAAGCGATGCGGTTCGGGTTGTTTCAGCGGCTGGATTATATGCTGCATATTCCTATTTCGATGATGAATTCCGACAATGAGTTTTATCAGCAGGTGAAGCAATACCTTCGTAAGCATAAGAAGGATATTCGGAAGAATCCTTATCTGACTAGGAAGAATAAAACCTATCTTCTTATGCTCGGAACGGCACCGAAGCTGGTGCGGAAGGCACATTGGGCATTACGGAAAAACAAGATTCAAGAGGAGAACCTGAGTGGAGAAAAAGAGTAAAAAGATTTTTTTCATAGGAATGATGTTGCTTTTGTGTTTGCAGCTCATTGTGCTGTTTTATTATGGGAGCCGAAAGGCCGGATACCATGAGGATGAACTGTATTCCTACTATTCCTCAAACAAAACGGCGGGACTTTTTGTAAATGACAGAGAATGGACAACCGGTGAGAGCTTCCGCAATGAGCTTGCAGTGCTGCCGGGAGAGCAGTTCCGATACGGGGTGGTAAAGCAGATGCAGTCCTGGGATGTGCATCCTCCGTTTTATTATTACCTGCTGCATACCGTCTGTTCCCTGACACCAGGGGTCTTCAGCAAATGGCAGGGAATCTGTGTGAACCTTCTGGGGTTTGTGAGTTCTTTTATACTGCTTGCCTATGCCGCTTATCTTACAGCGGTATATCCCATAAGCATGCAGCCGGAGCTTTCCGATAGCGAGAAGCAAGCCTACCGCAAAAGAGGATATGTCCTTGCCGGAACCGTCTGCGGGATGTGGGGCTTTGGAGCTGCAGTGATTTCGGGCGTGATGTTTATCCGGATGTATCAGTGGCTGACCGTGTTTGTACTGTTGTGTCTGTGTATTCATCTGCGTGCCCTTGTCCGGAAAAAGGAGAGCCTGAGCTTTTATCTGCTGCTTGCTGTTACGGTATTCTTGGGATTTTTGACACAGTATTATTATATTATTTTTCACTTCTTCCTGGGAGCCGGATTCTGCCTGTATCTTTTGAAGGAGAAGAGGTGGAAGAGCCTTGCAGCTTACGTGGGAACATGTGCAGCAGCCCTTGGCGCAGCGCTTGTTTATTATCCTTCGGCGCTTTCCCATATTTTCAGGGGATATCGTGGAACAGAGGCGGTCGGTGAGTTTGCCAATGCATCGAATACCCTGGAACGATTACAGTTTTTTGTCGGTCTGTTTGATAAATATATGATGGGCGGCAGTCTGGCAGTCTGGCTCCTTGTGCTTTGTCTGCTTGCTGTGACCAAACATTTTTTGCAGAAAAGGGTATATGGATTGGTCGTGCGGCGGACTCCGGAAGCTGCAAAGACAGACAGTCAGATACGGAAGGAAGAGCGAGTCTGTACATTACCGGTGATGCTTCTTCTATTTACCGCAGCCGGATATTTTTTCACGGTTGCGAAGACCGCACTGTTGCTTGGAGAAACCTCAAACCGCTATGAACTTCCGATTTACGGAGTACTGGTTCTGCTGCTGGTATATAGCCTGTATATGGTGCAAAAAGAAATGGAACAGAGAAATGGGCAGGCTGTTGAAGGGATCGCATTGATGGCATCCCAAAATCTACTACAAGAAGAGAAGGGGAAACAGAGTGCACCGGGTAAGAGACAGAAAATCACCGGCAAAGCGGCAGTGCTGGTGGTGGCTTTGATGGCGGTCCTGAATCTGACAGGTAATAAAGTGTTTTTCCTTTATCCGGAGGAAGCCAAGGTGCAGGAATTCGTCCAACAGAATGAAACAACGCCGGTGATTGTGTTATATAATGAAGCTTCCGAAACGCATATCTGGTGGCTATTGGATGAACTGAGTGAATATGAGAATATTTACCTTGCCTCCATTTCGGGAGAGGGAGAGATTCTTACCAGTGAGAACTTTCTGAGTGGAAATGGTGCAGAATCTCAGAAATACATTGTTTATATGGCAGACTGTGAAAATCAGGGCGAGGAGCTGCAGCGGCTTCTTGAAACGGAATTTCCGGAGGGTTCGGATGCTTCTGCAGGTATTTCGTATGAAGAAATTGCCCGGAAGAATATGTGGACGATCTATGAAATCAGGGATAAGTAATGGATTACCGTTACGGATTTATTGGGCTTAAATCAGTTATCGTTTGAAGTTATTGCAGATATGTGATAAGATATAAACGCATGTACAGCGAATAGTAAGGAGATTTAAATTATGTTATTGGATGACAAGACCATACTGATCACCGGAGGAACCGGTTCTTTTGGTAAGTGTTTTACGAAATATGTGCTGACTCATTATAATCCGAAGAAGATTATTATTTATTCCAGAGATGAATTTAAGCAGTTTATCATGGCGAATGAGTTTAAGGAATATGCGGACAAGCTCCGTTTCTTTATCGGAGATGTACGTGATAAGGAACGTATGATGCGAGCCTTTGAAGGTGTGGATTATGTCATCCATGCCGCAGCATTAAAGCAGGTTCCGGCATGTGAATACAATCCGAACGAAGCAATTAAGACGAATATCCATGGCGCACAGAACGTTATTGACTGTGCACTGGATTCCGATGTGAAGAAGGTGGTTGCTTTATCGACCGATAAGGCTGTGAACCCTGTGAACCTTTACGGCGGCACGAAGCTGGTTTCCGATAAGCTGTTTATTGCAGCGAATGCGTATGCCGGTTCCAAGGATATCAACTTTTCCATTGTACGTTATGGAAATGTAGCAGGAAGCCGAGGCTCCATTATTCCGTTCTTCCATAACATCATTAAAAATGGCGGTAACGAGCTGCCGATTACCGATTACCGTATGACTCGTTTCTGGATCAGTCTGACGGAAGGCGTAGAGCTTGTGATCAAGGCTCTCGAGGAAGCAACCGGTGGAGAAACCTTCATCAGTAAGATTCCTTCCTTCAAGATTACTGATCTGGCAGAAGCAATGCTTCCCAGATGTAAAATGCCCGAGGTTGGCATCCGTCCCGGTGAGAAGCTGCATGAAATCATGGTAACCACCGAGGACTCTGCTACTACCTATGAATACGACAAGCATTTCATCGTGTATCCGCAGGTGGTATGGAATGATAAGCAGAAGATCAACGAAAGCGGACGCAAGGTAGAAGACGGATTTTCCTACAGCTCCGGTAACAACACCGAATGGCTCAGCGTGGAGGACATCCGGAAATTACTGGAAACACTGGATCTGGAAAAGTAGGATTTGTGGAACAAAGATCAGACCAATCGATAAGATGTTGAATGTCAGACACCCTCATGAAAGTCATGAGGGTGTTTTCTTAACTAAAGTTGAGGTATATTCTATGTTTATTATGACTATACCAAAGGTTTATGAAAAGGAAGGGTATGGTTTTGTTTTGCTATACCCATGGCTGTTGAAGCGCAAGGATATAATGAATATCGCTCTTTCTTTATTTTTTGTTGACCTTGACGTAAGGACAATGTTTATAATGAAGATAATCTTACTATAAAGAGATGGAACATTTACAGATAAGCAGAGGAAAGGGGAACTGGAAACGGAATGGAAGAAAAGAAGATCTATACCGCAGGAGAGCTTGGCAGGCTTACTGGCGTATCGGCACGGACCATCCGGTTTTATGATAAGAAGGCATTGCTGCAGCCGGTTGGTTATTCGGACAGTGGATACCGGCTTTATAATCAGGAGTCTGTTTTGCAGCTTCAGAGAATCCGGGTACTTCAATATATAGGATTATCACTGGACGAAATCCGTGAACAGATCAGGAAGGAGCAGAATGAAAAATGGGAGGAGACATTGTGGCGGCAGAAGCTGATGCTGGAAGAAAAGAAACAGCAGATGGAACAGATGATTTCCCTGTTGGATGACACGATTTATGAGTGCAGGTCCGGAGGAGGAAACGATATACAGCAGGTAACCGATTTGCTAAAGCTCATTCATATGGAAAAGCCGTTTGATTATGGTTATTACTTTTACCAGCAGCATACGGTAAGAAATGAGGAGTGGTATCAGTGGACCTTTGATAAGCTGGCGTTGACGGAAGGGATGCACATTCTGGATATGGGATGCGGACATGGAAATCTCTGGGTTAAGAACTGGAACCGGATTCCGGCAGGTACTACCATTACGATGGTGGATAAGAGAAATGTCTGCATAGAATATCTGAAAGAATTCTACTGGAACCATCAGCGATTTTTACAGGATCATGTTACGTTTCGATTTATGGTTATGGATATGGAAACAAATTGGAAAATAGAAGAAAATTATGATCGTGTTGTAGCCAATCACCTCTGGAGATTTATTGCGCAACCGCAAAAACTGATGGAGCGTGTGAAAAAGGTTCTTCGTCCCGGAGGCTTTCTTCTTTCTACTTATTCGGCCTATGGATTGCTGGAAGCCATGCAGGAGGTGCTGAACCAGACGGGAATTCCACTGGATCTCAGGGAACGTATCCTGCAGAAAAAGGAAGAACGGCTGATACTGGAAGATCAGATGAGAAGATGTTTTGAACGAGTGGATCTGGAGACATTTTCAAACCGGGTAGAGGGTCTGGATCATCCGGAGGATCTTTTAACCTATATAAAGAACTGCGAAGGTGGGCTGGCAGAGGAGCAACGTGCATCTTTTAAGGAATATGAACAGAAGCTGAAAAAGGAATGGAAGGATTACGCTGTGTGGAAAGCTGAAATAATTACCCCATTATACCGATGCTTTGCTGAAAGCAGATAAGCAGGAACAAGGAGAAAAAATGAAAC
This sequence comes from Bacteroidaceae bacterium, assembly GCA_963650485.1. Classification (GTDB taxonomy): domain Bacteria; phylum Bacillota; class Clostridia; order Lachnospirales; family Lachnospiraceae; genus Suilimivivens. The sequence continues at coordinate 11,877 of CAVJLN010000011.1, read as the reverse complement.
TGGCAGTTTTATCAGATATTCATGGAAATGACATTGCCTTGGAAGCGTGCCTTTCCTATCTTAAACAGCAGGACATAGATGCCTATTGCCTCTTGGGAGATTATATCGGAGAATTCCCGGGCATACGCCATACAATGGATATGTTATACCGGCTCATGGAAGAAGAGTGCTGCTATATTATCCGCGGTAATAAGGAAGAGTATCAGTTGGGCAGTCTTGTGGACGAGCATCCTGAGTGGGATGCCTACCCCAGTACGGTGGGGATGCTGCGGTATGGGAAAACACAGCTGCAGTCCAAGGATCTGGATTTTCTTAAAAGGCTGCCCGTAAGCAGAATCGTAAAAATAGATGGTCTGCCGGAGCTGATGCTTTGCCATGGCTCGCCACGTAATGTCCGGGAAGATCTTTATGCTCATAATGAGAAGAATGAGGAGATCTTCAAGGGGATAAAGCAGACCTATATTTTGAGCGGACATACACATCGCATGACCAGCTTTCAAGAGTATGGAAAATTTGTATTCAATCCTGGAGCGGTCGGACTTCCTGTCCATGGCACAAAAGGGGCACAGATCATGATTCTTCATGGTGACAGAGGCTCCTGGATACCGGAATTCCTTACCATTGATTATGATGTGGAGGACGTTATCCGAGAGATGCACCGGAAGCATTTATATGAAATAGCCCCTTACTGGACCAGAATTACGGAATGGATGCTTCGGGGAGCTGATTCCTCACATGGAAGCCTCCTTGCACAGGCCATGGAATTGTGTACCCGGAAGTATGGCACGTGCCAATGGCCCATGATTCCGGAGGAGTGCTGGAAGGAGGTCTATGAAAGGTTCACGGCTGCGAAGGATTTACCAGTATAGTTTCATGTCTTCCAGAGCTTCGTCATCGGATAAAGAAAAGCTGTCTTTGATACGAGTGAGCGTATTTTCAAAGTTACAGCCAAAGTCCTTGCAGGCGAGGATCAAAGCCTGGATGCCTTGATTCCGACCTTCGATCAATCCAGAATTTCGTCCTTCGATAAGTCCGGTGTTATGTCCTTCGGTTACTCCTTTGGTATAATAAGAATTAATTAAATCACACACAGTAGATTCTCCTTTCTTAGCAGGTGAAGTAAATAATGGAATAGAGTCTAAATATTGATCATCGCCGGTCAGGGCATGAAGCATCCGGATCACCTCTTCCGGGTGCTTCATAGTCTGGTTCCGTTTCAACAGGCTTTCGCGGTCACATAAGTAGTCGAGGATGATGCGGAGGTCACCCTGGAAATTCTCACGGACATCTTTGCTTAGAAAACACATATTAAACACCGGCATTTTACTATTGTTGAAATATGGATATGCTGCCGGATTAGGTTTAAAGTGTAGTGCTTCCAGAATAGAAGTTGCTTCATTCCAAGGTTTTCGGCTCCAATTTAGTACAAATGTAAATACAGGATATGTTTTATATGCATTTTTCTGGCCTTTGCATTGCGATCGGTAAGCAGCACCATCATAGCCTGCACAGCGAAGCGGCATATAGGCATCTATGGTACTTTGGTTTTCAAGGTTATAAAGTGCATGAATCTCTCCGTCGTGCAGTTCGTACATGCTGCAGTCCCGGAACTGTTGGTGTGTCTGTTTATCCGCTCCGATATAAAGACTTTCTGTCGGCCCGGCTAACAGATCGGCCTCGTTCACAACTTTCTCGCCGGAATAGACTAAGACGTTGATTAGTTCAGCAAAAACATCCCGGCATCCAATCAGCATTTTCTGGGTATGATCTTTTTCTCCCATTGGTCCTCCTTATCAGATGCAGTCAGACGGAAATGAAAATCCGTTGCCTTTAAATATAAAAATTACTGGAATTTAAAAGCATAGATTTTCTGAATGGGTGGTTATGAATTCCTAAAATACAGATACCGCAAATAGAACTGAATGGATCGCAGATTGTAACACAAATCGTAAGTACAACACTGCAAATGCCAATATCACAGAGATTCACATTGTAATCATTTAAAACTTCAAATTCATACGTGGGGTATATGTCTGGAATTCTGAAAAGAATTTAATTAGATACCACAGAAGTTGTATGCTTTTCTATAAAATAGCATGAAAAGAAAATGAATGCAATAACAAATTTTAAAATACAGATAAATATAATCAAATAAATGCATCATCTAATATATCATTTAAAAATACTTCAAAACTCTTGACCTTGTCCTTAGGGAAAAGATTAAACTAAATATAGTGGACAAATTTTCGGGGGGGGGTAGTATAATGTACCTATTACACGGCCGGTCCGGTGGATAACCGGTCTGCCATCCGGAGTTACAAACGAAAAGTTCTAAAAGGGGGAAATCATGGAGAAGAAAAAACTATCTTTACATGAGGTGTATGTAAACAATCTTTATGCGGTTTGTCTGACTGCATCTGCAAGCAAAAGCAGAGTGATCCACTCATTCTTCGGGAAAATGATCGGAAATCTGGAATGGGTATTTTTCAGTGGATTTTTCATGCGGTACATTGTTGACCAATTAGAGCAGGGAAAAGAATTTTCTGAAATTTTTGCTTTTATTCTGATATGTGGAGCGGTGTTCTTTCTGCTTGCAATCTATCACAGTTATATCGAAAATGTAGTAGTTCCGCTCGCAGAGCCTGCGATCTACGGAGGAATCTATGAGAAAATTTATGAAAAAGCAAGGAACGTGGAATTAAGGTGTTATGAGGATCCGGATTTTTACAATCGGTATACGATGGCAGCCGATCATGCGGTGGAGAGAGTAACCGCAATTACAGATAATATATGGGGAGTTGTAACCGGGATTATGGCATCGTTTCTGGTGCTGTGGACGATGTACCGCATTGATCCGGTGTCGGTTTTGTTTGTGTTCTGCCCACTTATCGGGAACTTTTTATTTGGAAATCTGAAAAATAAATTTGAGTATATGCGCTATCAGGAGGAAGCGCCGAAGGATAAGGTACTTAACTATGTGAACCGTGTTTTGTATCTGCCGGACTATGCAAAGGAAATACGATTATCCGGAGTGTTCCGGCTGTTGAAACGACAGTATAACGAGGCAACAGATGAAAAATCAGCTCTTGCCGGAAAATATGCATGGCGCATCGGAAGCATGAATGTTTTGTGGCATTTTTTTACCTTTACCGTCATGTTTGAAGGCGTGTTATTGTTTGCCATATATAAGAATCTGGTTGTTGGAAGTATGTCATTGGCAGATCTTACGGTTATGAGCAGTCTGATGGTGGCAGCTACCTGGATATTGATCGGATTATTCAACAGTGTAATGGAGACGATGAAAAACGGATTATTTATCTGCAATCTGAGGACATTTCTGGAGTATGAAGAAAAGATCCCGGAGGATCAGGATGGGATCATGCCATCGAAGGAACTGGAAAGTCTGGAATTTGAAAATGTTTCTTTTTCCTACAAAGAGGAAGAAACGATTCGGGGATTGTCTTTCCGGATAACGCATGGGGAGAAGATTGCGCTGGTGGGACATAATGGAGCCGGAAAAACAACAATTATTAAACTGATGTTACGCCTGTATGACCCGACAGAGGGAATAATCCGGGTAAATGGAATTGATATCCGGAAATATAATTTACGGGCATATCGGGAGCTGTTTGCTACCGCCTTTCAGGATTATCAGCTTTTGGGAATGACCATCCGGGAAAATATTCTTATGGGAAAGCATCCGGAAAAGGAAGAGCAGCTTGTTATCGAAGTACTTAAAAAAGTTGGAATGTATGAGAAAGCAGCAGCTTTACCGAAAGGAATCGACAGTGTGGTAACCAGAGAATTTGAGGATGATGGCGTGGTCTTTTCGGGAGGGGAAGGACAAAAAATAGCGGTAGCCAGAGCGTTTGCCAAAGAATCTCCGATCCGGATTTTTGATGAACCATCGAGTGCACTTGATCCGATTGCGGAATATGAACTGTTTAGCAGCATTATGAAAGATGGTGAGAGCCATACCATGATTTTCATTTCACACCGGCTGTCCTCGGTGAAAGACGCTGACCGGATCTTTATGCTGGAACAGGGAAGGCTGATCGAAGAAGGAACGCACCGGGAATTGATCCAATTTGATGGACGCTATGCGGAAATGTATAAAAAGCAGGCAATGAATTATCTGGCAGTAGAAAGTGTCGAGGGGGTGGCATTATGACAAAAGAGAAAAAGAAGTCAGGGAAAGAGACCGGACAGTCTGCCTCGCAGGTATGGAAAAATAACTGGTTCCTGTTAAAGCTTTGTTTTGCGGCATCTCCGGTTTACATGATTACCTATCTGCTGGATGCAATCCGGGGACAGTTTTTTATCTTTCTGGAGCACACCTATGGAATTGGCTATGTATTGGAAGCTGCAGAATTTGGTTATCCGTTCCGGAATGTGGCTCGCTTTTTAATTACCATTGCGGCACTGATTACCCTTGGAATGATATTTTCTGCACTGGTCAGTAATTATTTTGAGGTAAGGGAGCTTCCTAAAATACGCCGCAAGGTGAAAATGCTGCTTTATGAGAAAGCAAGGACACTGGATCTGCAATGCTATGACAATCCGGATTATTATAATGAACTGACTCTTGCCATAGCAGAGGCCGATCGTCAGATCGACCGGTGTATTCTCTTTTTGAAAAATGTGGCTTGCGGTATTACGGAATTTCTGTCGGTAGGGATTTATTTTCTGGTGAAGGATAAATTTTCGATTTTACTGGCACTTGCGGCATTCCTTATTGCATATATGTTCAATCAGTTGTACAATAAACTCTCTTATAAGATCCGGGTGGAACGGAATCCATATGAACGGAAACGGGAATATGTAAAAAGAATTTTTTACCTGAATGATTATGCAAAGGAAATGCGGCTGCATCCGGATGTATCCCGGATTTTGTTTGAGGATTTCAGGAAAGCAAATGGAGAAGTTTATGAAGTAGAAAGAAAATATGCCGGAAAACGGTTTTTCTTAAGCTTTTTGAAAAAATATATCGGGAATGATTTCATCAGTGATGTGATTTATATTTCCTATCTGGTGTATCAGGCGGCAGCGAAAAAGGTGCTTTCTTTCAGCAGTGTGGCGATTCTGTATAATTCCTTTGGAAATCTTAAGTGGAATTTGAGAATCTTTACAGATCTTTATCCGTATGCATGCGAAACCAGCCTGTATGTACAGAAGATTCTTGATTTCCTGAATACAAAATCCGGCGTTACCAGTGAGCGGAATTTGGAAGTGACGAAAAAGGCCAAGGAGATCGAATTTCAAAACGTATCGTTTTCTTACCGGAAGGATGGAGAAGATATTTTAAAGGACATTTCTTTCTATATTAAACCGGGAGAGAAGATTGCATTGGTTGGGTATAATGGAGCCGGGAAGACGACATTAACCAAACTGTTGATGCGGCTGTATGATCCGACACAGGGGAATATTCTGGTGGATGGCATTTCAATCCGGGATTATGCGGTGGAAGAATACCGTAATTCTATCGGGGCAGTTTTTCAGGACTTTAAAATCTTTGCAGGAACAGTTGCTGAGAATATTATTCTGGATGATGCAGAACCGGACAGGAAAAGGGCAGCGAGTGCCCTTGAGCGGAGTGGGCTGATGGAGAGAGTCGACAGTCTGCCTGAGAAAATGGAGACACAGTTGACAACCGAATTCGCAGCAGAGGGTGTCAACCTCTCTGGTGGAGAAAGTCAGAAGCTGGCCATCAGCAGAGTCTTTTACAAGGATGCTGGGCTGATTATTCTGGATGAGCCATCAAGTGCGCTGGATCCGATTGCAGAATATCAGTTGAATCATTCGATGTTGGAGGCAACGGAGAATAAGACAGTGATTTTTATTTCCCACAGGTTGTCTACGACGCGGCTGGCCGACCGGATTTATCTGCTGGAACAGGGAAGGATTGTGGAACAGGGATCGCATGAGGAGCTTCTTGCGAAGGGCGGCACATATGCTGCAATGTGGAAAGCACAGGCAGGCCAATATCTTGGCGTTTCCCAGTTGCCAAACGCGCCATCTTCGCATATGCTGATAGCAGGAGAACGAATCGCGGTCTGTGATAGCATTTGTCCTATATGATAGTAGGAAACTGCTATAACAGAAAGTGGATACGGGAAAGCGGGAAAGTCATAGATATGAAAATCGAAAACCGGTATTTGGAACAGGCACTGCGGCTGCACAGGCAGTATCCGGTTGTGGATATGCATCTGGATCTTGCAGGAGAAATGCTTTTGAGGCATGAACTGGGCGAGCAGAATGTCCTGTATCATCGATACCTTAAGAATTTTTATGAAGCGGGCATCCGGGTGATAGCCTCTTCGATTTATGTGGCAAACTGTGATCTGGATCATGCGTGGGCCAATGCCAGAATGCAGATTGCTTTGATCAAGGGAGAAATCGTCACCTGCAATCTGGAGATTGAGCATAATTATGAGGAGCAGACCTATGACCGGGTGCGTCTCATCCGCAGCCGCAAGGATCTTCAGAAGGTGCTTGAAGGAAACGAACTGGGAATTTTACTTTATATGGAAGGATTAGACTGCATTGGCAGCGATGTCTGGAAGCTGGAGGAACTTTTTGGGCAGGGAGTCCGCGGGGCAGCGCTCACCTGGAGCCGAAAGAATGCACTGGCCACCGGCTGCTGCAAGGCTTCGGAGCATCGGCAGATACCGGGAGGACTTACCGAAAAGGGGATGGCGGCTGTCCGGAAACTGGAGGAGTTATCCATGTTTCTGGATGTAAGCCATTTAAACGATGACGGTTTTGCAGATGTCTGCCGGATTACGACGCTCCCCTTTGTGGCAACGCATTCCAACAGCAGGACGGTATATGACAATTACCGGAATCTGACGGATGGACAGATGCAGAATCTGGCACAGCAGGGCGGTGTGATGGGACTGAACGGATGCCGTTACATTACGGGCTCTTTAAACGGCGGTCATCTGATCCGGATGTGTGAACATATCGAATACGAGACGGCAAGACTTGGCGCAGACCATGTCGGCTTTGGCTTTGACCTGTGCGATTCCTATGACGAAGCACGTGCCCGATTGCAGGGAAAAGAACCGCCGGTACAAAAGGATGACTGCCTGTCGGATCATGCACAGATTCCGATAGTGACCGCAGCCCTTTTACAGCGCGGCATGACAGAAGAAGACGTGATTTTTCTCATGGGAAAAAGCTGGATTTCGTATTTGCAGGAGGTGCTTCCTTAGTGGAGGCATCTTTTTATTTTGCACAAATTGTACCAATATTTTACCTCCATTTGCTTGACGTGCAAGGGGATTAATTTTATAATAAATTACTATGATTTATAAAAATGAAAACAGTGATCTCGTTTTCAGGAGGTAACCTATGAGAAAAAGAGTGTTACTGCTTTTTTTATTTCTGATGAGTATGATCCTTTGCGGTGCATGTGGTCGTAAGACCGAAGGGGAAAACATGCAGGAGCTTCCGGTCATAACGGTTGGTGGAGCGATCTATGAACCGTATTTTTATCAGAGAATTGATGGGGAATATACCGGGATTGACGTAGAACTTGCAACAGAAGCATTTCGGAGAATGGGTTATCAGCCCGTCTTTTTGCAACTGGATCTGGAGCAGAGAGAACAACTTCTCGAGGATGGAACGATAGACTGCATGTGGAGCTGTCTGACCATGGAAGAGCGGGAAGAGGATTATCTCTGGGCAGGTCCCTATCTGTACACGCGTCGTGTGCTCGTTGTCCCACAAGAAAGCAGAATTGAACAGTTGTCGGATCTTAGAGGTAAGTCTGTAGCGGTACAGGCAAATTCCACTTCAGAAGATATTTTTCTGAAGGAAAGGATTCCGGAGCTTGGTCTGGTGGATCAGGTCTATAGTTATCGCGCATGGGGAGAGGTGTTTGCCGCTCTGCGTAAGGGGTATGTGGATGCCATTGCAGGACATGAAGCGGCATTGCTTGTTTATACGCAGGAATATCCGGATCAGTACCGTTATCTGAATCTCAATCTGGAAAAGTCCCGGCTTGGCATTGCCTTTGCAAAAGACGGAGATGCTGCACTGGCAGATGAGCTGACGAAGACCCTGCGTGAGATGACGGAGGATGGAACCGTTGGGGAGATCATTGCGAAATATGGTCTGGATGTAGAGAAGAACATTTACACGGAGAAAATAACGAATGAAAAGTGAGAGACAGGATTGGTTCCGGTTTCGTGCTTATTTCCTCATCATGCTCCTGTTGGTGATCGGAAATCTTGTGATATTTGTTGTGTATCATATTGCAACACAGGCAGAGAAAAGAAGCATGGAAGTGAATGCGGGAGAAACTTTGGATTTCCTGCAGTCTGTTTGTCAGAAATACGACGATTACCAGCTTGGAAATACAACGAGAGATCTTCAAAGCACAATTGGGAAAGTACGGGTGATCCGGGATTACGCTCAGTATAAAGAGATTACCAGTGATGCCTATCTGCTGACACATGCCCGGAATCAGAATCTGACGGGTGTTTTTGTGCTGGATAAGGAAAAGAAGATTGTGGCACATGCAGATCGTCGGGGCAATAATGCACAGGCACTGCTTGATACGATTTTAAGCGAGAGCAATGCAGAAAGTATTTTGCAATATCCCAAGAAGATCTATGCGGATCAGGCAACGGCAGCAGGCTGTCAATATAATTATGCCATTCTTTCCCTACGGGATCAGGATGGGATTTTGATCGGTTATGAAGATATTACGAATCTGGTGAACGATGTGAATGAACTGTCCCTGAATTCCCTGCTTGCAGAGGATAATTTCCAGTATGACGCAATGGTTGTAATCACGGATGGAGACAAGGTTCTGGCATCGAATAATGACAGAATTGTGGGACTGGCAGTTGAAGACTGCCCGATTCCGGATGGCAATGCATGGGCGAAGAATGGACAGTGGAATGACCGGCAGATGATCCGGATCGAGAATGGGGCAGATGACTGGTATGGGGCGCATACCCTGTACCGGCAGTATTATCTGTATGTCTTTTATTCTTCCAAAGTGGTATTTCAGGACCGGCCGTTGATTCTGGTGATCACCGGTGGTATTTATGTGATCATCGGAGCATTTGCATGGATCTTCTGGCAGCATCTGCAGAAAGAAAAATTCCGGCAGATGGAGCGCGAATATCATCTGATTAATGCAATCGGCAGCATTTACCGTGTCAATATCGTGATTTCCCTTGAGGATGCAACCTGGGAAGCAATTATTGAGCCGGGAGAGCTTAAGAAGATCCTGGAGCCGTTTCCCAATGCGATTGAAATGCTGGAAAATTACAAAACAAGGAGAGTCCTCGAACCGTATCAGGAAGAATTTTCGAAATTTATCTGTCTGGAAACCATGGAAGAGCGGCTTAAGTCACAGCGCTTTATTGGGTTCAGCTATGAGAATGTAAAACATGAGTATGGACAGATGCTGTTGATTCCTGCTACGGATAACAGGGATGGAAAACTTAGAAAGGTAATTCTGGTTATCCGTGATATGACACAGCAGAAGAAAAAGGAGATGGCTTATCAGGAAGAGCTGCGCCGGATTGCAGAGGAAGCGAAGAAAGCAAATGAAGCCAAGTCTGATTTCTTACGCCGGATGAGCCATGATGTGCGGACACCGATCAATGGAATCCGGGGACTGGTCAATATTGGAAGGGCTTCGGTTGAGGACCGGTCGAAGGTCATGGACTGTTTTGATAAGATTATGAGATCCTCTGATTTCCTTCTGGATATGGTGAATAATATTCTCAACATGAGTAAGCTGGAAAGCGGGAAGATCCGTCTGGAGGAAAAGAGCTTTGACCTGAAGGATCTTCTGGATGAAACCAATGCCATTATGGAATCGCAGGCGGTAGAGCGGGGACTTACATTCCAAAGTAAGGAGCTTGAGGTCGAACACGGACATCTGATTGGAAGTCCGACCCATTTACAACAGATCTTTCAGAATATTATTGTCAATGCGATTAAATATAATAAAGAAAACGGATCCATCATTGTAGGCTGTAAGGAATTGTCCTGTGACGGGCGTTATGCGTTATTTGAATTTACCTGCAAAGACACCGGCATTGGGATGAGTCCGGAGTTCCAGAAGCAGGCGTTCGATATTTTTACGCAGGAGAATAACACTTCGCGGACGAATTATGAAGGAACCGGAATTGGCCTTTCCATTGTGAAAAAGCTTGTGGATCTGATGCAGGGTGACATTCAGCTTGAAAGTGAAGTCAGCAAAGGAACGACCTTTACCATTACAGTAAGTTTTCCTGTGGATCAGGAGTATTATCAGGAAGGAAAAGCAAAAGCTCTGGAAAGTGACTCCCTTGACGGGATTCATATTCTGGTTGTGGAAGATAATGAACTCAACATGGAAATTGCAGAGTTCATGCTTGCAGAAAAAGGAGCGGTGCTCACGAAAGCCAGGAACGGACAGGAAGCGGTTGACGCTTTCTGCAATTCCAAGGTCGGGGAATTTGATATTGTCCTGATGGATATTATGATGCCGGTGATGGACGGGCTGGAGGCGGCACGCCAGATCCGTGCAATGAATCGAGAGGATGCCGTAACTGTTCCGATTTTTGCAATGTCTGCAAACTCCTTTGACGATGATATACAGAAAAGCCGGGAGGCCGGCATGAACGAGCATCTGGCAAAGCCCTTTGATGCGAAGAAGATGGTCGAAACGATTCTTTCCTATATAAAGAAATCGTTGGTTTAAAAGAACAAACGGGGAATCGGGGTAAATCATTGCATAATATGGGGCAATACTCTATAATCAAAGATAACAGAAGGGGAATGCTGCACTTCGGAATATAGGGCAATTTCTAATTGGGAAAGAGCCGGAAATGGAGGGAAGGTATGAATTTACAGGAGGCAAAGGACAAACTGCACAAGGCAGGCCAGGAGCAGGTTTTAAGATATTATGAGGAGCTTTCTGGGGAACAGAGGGAAGCACTTTTAAAGCAGATTGAGAATACGGATTTTTCGATTCTGGATGCCGTGAAGGATGGGAAGAAGGAACCGCAGAAGGGCATGATTACTCCTCTTGCCGCCATGCAGCTTAAGGAGATCGAAGAGAAAAGAGCACAGTTTAAGGAAACCGGATTACAGGCGATCCGCGAGGGCAAGGTTGGTGCAGTGCTTCTTGCAGGCGGAATGGGAACCCGGCTGGGTTCCGACAATCCGAAGGGAATGTATAATATCGGTCTTACAAAGGAGGTTTATATCTTCCAGCGTCTCATTGAAAACCTGATGGATGTCGTGAAGGAAGCAGGGGTATACATTCCGCTTTATATTATGACCAGTGACAAGAATCATGAGGCAACAACCGCGTTTTTGAAGGAACACGATTACTTCGGTTATGCGGCAGATTATGTCACCTTCTTTATGCAGGAGATGGCACCTGCAACCGATTATGACGGGAAGGTTTATCTGGAAGAAAAGTGGAAGATGTCCACATCTCCGAATGGTAACGGCGGCTGGTATCTGTCCATGCATAAATGGGGCATTGCACAGAAGGCAATGGAGGATGGCGTGGAATGGCTGAATATATTTGCGGTAGATAATGTGTTACAGCGGATTGCAGATCCGGTTTTCGTTGGCGCAGTTCTGGAAAATCAGTGTGTGGCAGGTTCCAAGGTGGTAAAGAAGGTAACGCCGGATGAAAAGGTGGGCGTCATGTGCTTAGAGGATGGCAAGCCGTCTATCGTGGAATACTATGAACTGACAGAAGAAATGCGTGATGCAGAGGATGCTGCAGGAGATCCGGCCTACAACTTCGGGGTGATTCTGAATTACCTGTTCCGGATTTCAGAGCTTGAGAAGATCCGAGAGAAGAATCTTCCTCTGCATGTGGTAGAAAAGAAGATTCCTTATTTGAATGAA
>CAVJLN010000010.1:0-70761 GCA_963650485.1 Bacteroidaceae bacterium | reverse complement strand
GTAGCACTAAATATATTATATCAAACATATGTTCTGAAAACAAGCCTGCAAAAAATAAAGAAAGATTTGTAAGGACGATATGTGATGGAATATGTGATGTTAAAAGATGTCTGTACTATAAATATGGGGCAGTCACCTGATTCGGATAGTTATAATGATAATGGAGAAGGGGTTCCTTTCTTTCAGGGAAATGCCGATTTTGGAGAAAGATATCCGGTTACAAGAAAATGGTGTTCGGCTCCAACTAAAATGGCAGTTCCCGAAGATATATTAATTTCTGTTAGAGCGCCTATTGGTGCAATGAATTATGCAAAGGAAGAATGCTGTATAGGGCGTGGACTTGCGGCACTGACTCCAGATAAAACAAAGGTTTCTCCTGAATTTATATTTTGGTTGTTAAAAGGCAAGAATGCTGAATTAAATAGTAAAGGAACAGGAAGTACATTCAAGGCTATCGGAAGAAAGGTTCTTGAAGAAATAAAGGTTCCTGATATTCCATTAGAAAAGCAACTTGAGCGTTCGGAAACACTTGAGAAAATATATGCAGTTATCCAACATAGGAAGTCAGAACTTCAGATGTTAGATGAACTCATCAAAGCCCGATTTGTTGAACTGTTTGGGGATCCATTGAACGGGAGTGCAAAATATCCGATTCATCAAGTTGGCGATGTTGCTGAGTCAGTAGATCCACAGCCAAGTCACAGAACACCTCCCATAGATGAAAACGGAATTCCTTATGTAAGTACAAAAGATTGCGATTATAAGACGGGAAAAATAGATTTTGAAGGTGCTCGGAAGGTTAGTCGAAAAGTTTTGGAAGAACATTTGAATAGATATACATTGCATGAAGGCGATTTTGTAATTGGAAAGATAGGAACTATTGGTAATCCAGTATTTGTTCCTGCTCGTGACGATTATACGTTATCGGCAAATATAGTTTTGGTTCAACCAAATAGCAATTTGGTAAGTCCATACTTTTTAAAGTATTCATTTGAATCGGATTTTGTAGAAAGACAATTTGCTGAAGCAAAAAATTCTACTTCACAGGCTGCATTCGGTATACAAAAAGTAAGAATGATTAAGGTGATGAATCCAGATTTAAATATTCAAAGAGGATTCGAGAATTTCGTCAAACAAGTCGACAAATCAAAAGTTGTGAAGCAAAAGGTAAAAATAAGAACAATTAATATTTTATCTACTAATGCAGTAATAAGGATATAAAATTCAGCTATTATAAAATGTCCAAGTTTAGCAGGGGAGGTCTTTATGATAACCAACTTTGATTATTTAAAAAATGAATCAAAATTTTCATCCTTTGCTGATGTGGCAATATCAGCAGAGAAGATTATTCTTATGGATCCTGAGGCAAGTATTATGAACAGCCGCAGAGCAATGGAATTTGCTATCAAGTGGATGTACTCTGTTGATAAAGAACTGGATATGCCATATCAGGATAATCTGCAAAGCCTGATGAGTGCGGAAGAATACAGGCAGATAGTTGGTCCTGACTTGTGGAAGCGCATGGATTATATCCGTAGGTGTGGAAACAATGTGGCTCATAGTAACAAGAAACTGGGCAGAGATGAGGCAATGCTTTGTCTTGAAAATCTTTTTATTTACCTGGATTTTGTTGCATATTGTTATGCAGATCAGTATGAAGAACATTCATTTAATAAAAAGATCATTGGTGACCGAATCGAAAAAGCGAAGCAATCGAAAGAAATTGCAGCGCAGACGAAGGAAGAACTTACTAGAGAACAGGAAAAGAGAGCAAAACAGGAACTTGATTTTCAAAAACTGATTGCTGAAAATGCTTCACTGAAAGAGGCGTTATCTGCCAGGAGACAGGAGCAACAGCAGACGTATGTTCCGAAGCCTCTTGATTTATCGGAATACAAAACAAGAAAATTATATATTGATTCTATGCTTATAGATGCAGGTTGGACAGAGGGGAAAGATTGGTTAAATGAGGTGGAACTTCCGGGTATGCCAAATAAATCTGAAGTTGGTTATGCAGATTATGTCCTTTATGATGATATGCATAAGCCTTTAGCTCTGATAGAAGCCAAGAGGACCTGCGTAGATGTTTCCAAGGGGAGACAACAGGCAAAGCTTTATGCTGATTTGTTAGAACAGAAATATAGAAGAAGACCGGTAATTTTTCTTACGAATGGATTTGAAACACATATCATTGATGGACAGTATCCGGAAAGAAAATGTGCTGTCATTTATTCCAAAAGAGATCTGGAAAAATGGTTCAATCTTAGGACCATGCGTACAAGTCTTAAATATGTGAGTGTAAACAAAGAGATTGCAGGACGTTATTATCAGGAGGCTGCCATTAAAGCAGTATGCCAAAGTTTCGATGAAAAGAACAGGAGAAAAGCTCTTCTTGTCATGGCTACCGGCTCTGGAAAGACAAGAACTGTTATTGCGTTATGCCAATGTTTACTGGATGCGGGATGGGTTAAAAATATCCTTTTCCTTGCAGACAGAAACTCATTGGTTACACAGGCTAAGAGAAGTTTTGTAAATATGCTTCCGAATCTGTCTTGCACGAACTTGTGTGAGGAAAAGGACAATTACAATGCACACTGCGTATTTTCTACCTACCAGACCATGATGAATTGTATTGACACAATTCATGATCGTGCTGGGAAGCTGTTTACATGTGGCCATTTTGATCTTGTAATCTGCGATGAGGCACATAGATCCATTTACAACAAATATCGCGATATATTTACTTATTTTGATGCGCCGTTGATAGGACTGACTGCAACTCCGAAGGATGAAATTGATAAGAATACCTATGAAATTTTTGAATTGCAAAATGGTATACCTACATATGGATATGATTTGGCTCAGGCAGTTAAAGATGGTTATCTTGTTGATTATGTTTCCGTAGAATCAAAATTGAAATTCATTGAGCAGGGAATTGTTTATGATGATTTATCCGAAGAAGAAAAAGAAGAGTATGAAGAGAAATTCTTAGATGAAAACGGGGAGCTTCCCGAGACGATTGATTCTTCAGCACTCAATACATGGATTTTTAATGAGGATACAATACGTCAGGTGCTTGATGTTCTTATGAAAGATGGAATTAAAATTGACTATGGTCAGCGGATTGGTAAGACAATTATTTTTGCCAAGAATCATAATCATGCAGAGAAGATATTGGAAGTGTTCCATAAAGAATATCCTCATCTTCCGGATTATGCGAAAGTCATTGATAATTACATGACCTATGCGCAGAGTGCAATTGATGAATTTTCAGATCCTAAAAAGCTACCACAAATAGCAATCTCTGTGGATATGTTGGATACCGGTATTGATGTGCCGGAGGTTGTCAATCTTGTATTTTTTAAGAAAGTGATGAGTAAAGCAAAATTCTGGCAGATGATTGGACGGGGAACCAGACTTTGTCCGGGATTGATAGAGGGGGAAGACAAACAGAAATTCTATATTTTTGACTTCTGTGGTAATTTCGAATTCTTTCGAATGAATAAAGGTAAGGCTACTGCAAATATGATTGCACTTCAAGGAGCAATCTTTAATTTGAAGCTTGAAATATGTTATAAATTGCAGGATATGGATTATCAGATTGCCAGACTGGCTGCGTATCGCAGCTTGCTTGTAAAACAGATGTCTGAAAAGGTGCAGGAATTACCAAGGGATAACTTTACAGTGCGTCAACATTTGAAATATGTAGATTTGTATTCCGCGGAGATAAATTATCAGGGACTTACCTACGAGGATATTCTGGTTGTCAGAGAAGAGGTGGCTCCGCTTATTTTGCCGGATGGTGATGATGCAAGTGCGGTACGGTTTGATGCACTTATGTATGGAATAGAACTGGCCTGTCTTATGGGAAAGAAGTATACGCGGGCAAGAAATGATCTTTATAAAAAGGTGAATGGAATTGCAAGTGTGGCTAACATTCCGGAGATTCAGATGCAGAGTGAATTAATTCAAAAGATTTTGAATACAGATTACCTTGATCATGCCGGTATTGATGAATTTGAGGAAATCAGAGAAAAACTTCGAGGTTTAATGAAGTATATTCCTAAGCCGTTTCTCCATTATGATACACATTTTGAAGATGATTTACTGTCTGTTGAGTGGAAAGAATCGGAACTTGAAAATGATGAATTAAAGAATTACAAAGAAAAAGCAGAGTTTTATATCAGACAACATCAGGATAACCTTGTGATTGCAAAGTTGAAAACAAATAAGCCGCTTACTACCAATGATGTCTCTGCCCTTGAAGAGATACTTTGGAAAGAGATTGGCACTAAACAGGATTATGAGCTTGAATATGGACAAAAACCTTTAGGGGAACTGGTTCGTGAAATTGTCGGACTTGATATGAATGCTGCGAAAGAAGCTTTTTCGGAGTATTTAACAAGTACAAGTCTTGACAGCAGACAGATATATTTTGTGAATCAAATTGTGGAATATATTGTCCATAACGGAATGCTGAAGGATTTTTCTGTTCTTCAGGAATCACCATTTACAGATCAGGGAAGTATTGTTGAGATTTTTACCGATATGAGCATATGGATGGGTATTAGAAAAGTTATAGAAACGATAAATGCCAATGCTGCGGCATAATAAAAAGCTCCCGGCAGAACACACCAAGTATTCTGCCGGGAACTCGTTTTTACTTATCCTAAAATATAACGAATATAACTCCAATTTTAATGATCAGATCTTAACTTTTAACCTTTATTTCCTTAATTTTAATCCTTTAATTCCTAACCATTAATTCTCCGCTTTCAAATACTTCTTCAACGGCAGCCAGATCACATACGCTAATGCACTGCCAATCAGGGCGGTGGTAAGCTGGGTGATAGAGAAGGTAACCTTTGCGGTGGCGAGAACCATAGGTAAGGCTTCCGGTTTCGGGAGCTTTAAAGCAATGTTATCACCGAAAATGGGAAGAATAATGAGGACGATAACCACGCCCATGAAAATGGCCTTGAATACGGAGCCTGCGACTAAACCGGCAGGGAGACGCCACTTAAAGGAAGTCTTTTCCTGGAAATACCATACGGTGACAGCAAGAACGGCATTTCCTGCCATAACAGCGGGAAACATCAGCGGAATGGCTGCCATAATGGGAGAGCCGGTGAAGAAAAAGGCGGTTACTGGGGCAATGATGCTTAACAGTAAGCCACTCCATAATCCGACAGACAAAACAGCCAGAATGATGGTGAGATTTACAATCGGTCCGGTGATGTACACGGACAGGTTCTTAAAGTACTGGCTGGCAATACAGATGGTGAGAAGCAGTGCAGTCTGCACTAATTGTTTGGTTGTGATTTTCATAATGAGATCCTCCTATAGATTCGCCTGCATGGCCTTTGCCGTGATCCCTTCCATTCGTCCAAGCTTGCCGGAAAGCGAACTGATCCTGTCAGGAGTGGTACTTAAGATGATAGAGATGACATGCAGACTCTCTTTGCAGGTGATTTCGCAAAGATTATAATACAAATTCAGAAAAATAGCTAGTCATATCGGCGCATTTATGCTATAATCCTACAATGACTGTGAGCATGCACAGGACGTATTAAGGAGGTTTGTACAAGATGAGCGTACAGGTAGAGAAATTAGAAAAGAACATGGCGAAGCTTACAATTGAAGTTTCAGCAGCAGAATTTGAGAAGGCATTGGAGGATGCTTTCCTTAAAAATAAGAATAAAATCAGTATACCTGGTTTTCGTAAGGGAAAAGTACCGCGCCAGATGGTTGAGAAGATGTATGGTCCGGAAATCTTCTATGAAGATGCTGCCAATGCATTAATTCCTGATGCATACAGCAAGGCACTTGATGAATGTGAAGAGGATATCGTTTCTTCTCCTGAAATTGATGTTACCCAGATCGAGAAGGGCAAGTCCTTCATCTTTACTGCAACAGTTGCATTAAAGCCAGAAGTAAAGCTTGGCAAGTATAAGGGTGTCAAGGTAGAAACTACCGAAGTTACCGTTACCGATGAAGAAGTCGATGCAAAGATCGAGAAGGAAAGAGAAAACAATGCAAGAACCATCGAAGTAACCGACAGACCGGTTAAGGATGGCGATATGACCGTTCTTGATTTTGAAGGATTTGTAGATGGTGTTGCTTTTGACGGTGGTAAGGGCGAGAATTATCCGTTAACCATCGGATCCGGCGCATTTATCCCCGGATTTGAAGAGCAGCTTGTTGGCGCTGAAATCGGCAAGGAAGTCGAAGTAAACGTGACTTTCCCGGAAGATTATCAGGCAGAAGAATTAAAGGGCAAGGCAGCCATATTCAAATGTACCATTAAAGAAATCAAGGAAAAGGAACTTCCTGCACTGGATGATGAATTTGCAAGCGAAGTTTCCGAATTTGATACCTTAGAGGAATACAAGAAGGATGTTAAGGAAACCTTAACCATCGAGAGGGAAAAGGCAGCAAGAGAAGCTAAGGAAGCAGCAGTCATTGATGCAATCATTGCAGATTCCGATATGGATATTCCGGAAGCTATGGTTACTACCCAGCAGAAGCAGATGATCGATGAATTTGCACAGAGAATGCAGATGCAGGGATTATCCATGGAGCAGTACTTCCAGTTTACAGGCGCTACACTTGACAAGATGATGGAACAGGTTAAGCCTCAGGCAGAAACCAGAATCAAGTCCAGACTTGTATTGGAAGCAGTTGCAGCTAAGGAAGGCATTGAAGCAACCGAAGAAGATTACGAAGAAGAAATCAAGACAATGGCAGAAGTTTACCAGATGGAGCCTGACAAGATTAAGGAAATGCTTCCTGAAAAGAGTGTTAAGGGCATCAAGGAAGACATCGCTGTTAAGAAGGCAGCAGAGTTCGTTGTAAACAATGCCAAGGCAAAATAAGAAAAGAGGTTAAAGAATGAGTTTAGTACCTTATGTCATTGAACAGACAAGCAGAGGGGAACGCTCCTATGACATCTATTCAAGACTTTTAAAAGAAAGAATTATCTTTTTGGGTGAGGAAGTAAATGAAACAACCGCAAGTCTTGTTGTAGCACAGATGTTGTTTCTGGAAGCTGAGGATCCGGAGAAGGATATCCAGCTTTATATCAACAGCCCTGGCGGCAGTGTGACGGCTGGTATGGCAATTTATGATACCATGCAGTATGTAAAATGTGATGTATCTACCTTCTGTATGGGTATGGCAGCCAGCATGGGCGCATTCCTTTTGGCAGGCGGTACGAAGGGCAAGAGACTGGCACTTCCCAATGCGGAAATCATGATCCATCAGCCTTTGGGCGGCGCACAGGGACAGGCTACCGAGATTGAAATTGCTGCTAAGCATATTTTACAGACCAAAGAAAAGCTGAACAGAATGCTTGCGGAAAACACCGGCAAGGATATCTCCATCATCGCAGCAGATACGGATCGTGACAACTGGATGTCCGCAGAAGAAGCGAAGGAATATGGACTGATTGACCGTGTGATTTATAAGCGTTCAGAGGCGTAGTCACAATAGTTTAAAGTAGAGGTAAAGTCATATGGCAGGAAGGAATTCTGACGAAATCAGATGTTCTTTTTGTAATAAAACACAGGATCAGGTGCGCAAAATGATCGCCGGTCCTTCGGGAGTATATATTTGTGACCATTGCGTGGAGATCTGCGCGGATATCGTTGAGGAAGAGTTCGAAGAGGATGCAGAGGCCTTTGCAGAAGAAGAGACGGAATTGGAAATCAATCTGTTAAAGCCTGTGGAAATCAAGGACTTCTTGGATGATTATGTCATCGGGCAGGATGAAGCGAAGAAGGTTCTTTCCGTTGCTGTTTATAATCACTACAAGCGTGTGACAGCACCGAAGGACGAGGATGGTGTTGAACTTCAGAAGAGTAATATCATTATGATCGGACCTACCGGTTCCGGTAAAACTTATCTGGCACAGACACTGGCGAAGATCATTAATGTTCCGTTTGCAATTGCAGATGCAACGACCTTGACCGAAGCCGGTTATGTGGGTGAGGATGTCGAGAACATTCTCCTTAAGCTGATTCAGGCAGCGGATTATGATATCGACCGTGCACAGTATGGAATCATTTATATCGATGAAATTGATAAGATCACGAAGAAGAGCGAGAATGTCTCCATTACCCGTGATGTTTCCGGAGAAGGAGTACAGCAGGCACTGCTTAAGATCATTGAGGGAACGGTAGCGAGTGTTCCGCCCCAGGGTGGACGCAAGCACCCCCATCAGGAGCTTTTGCAGATCGATACTTCCAACATCCTGTTTATCTGCGGTGGAGCGTTTGATGGTCTTGAGAAGATTGTGGAAGATCGTCTGAACCGCAATTCCATCGGATTTGATGCAGAGATCGTAAGCAGAAACAGTAAAGAAGTCAGCGAGCTTCTTGCGGAAGTAATACCGCAGGATCTTGTGAAATTCGGATTAATTCCGGAGTTTGTCGGACGTGTGCCGATCAATGTGTCACTGAAAGGTCTTGATAAGAAAGCGCTGATCCGTATTCTTACCGAACCGAAGAATGCGTTAATTAAACAGTATCAGAAATTATTTGGATTCGACCATGTAAATCTTGTGTTTGAAAAAGATGCAGTGGATGCCATTGCAGAACAGGCTTTTGAAAGAAAGACCGGAGCAAGAGGATTACGTTCCATTATGGAAAAGGCGATGATGAATGTCATGTTTGAAATTCCATCGGATCGTACGATTGAAAAATGCGTGATCACCAAAGATGCGGTAGAGGGCGAGAGTGAACCGCTGATTTACCGCAGAGAATTGATGCCTAAAGCAAACTAAAGCATGACGGACACGCTTTTGCGTGTTCGTCATATTTATATCACAACTATGAAGAGTTACCATTAACTATCATTAATTTTACGGAGTTGTACATGAATAAAGAACATATCCCGGTAATTCCCATGCGTGGACTTGCGGTGTTACCGGATGCAATTATACATTTTGATTTAAAAAGAGAAAAGTCTATTCATGCCGTGGAATATGCCATGATGGGAGACGGACTGGTATTTCTTGCATCCCAGAAGGATCCGGAATGTCAGGATCCGGGAATCGGAGATTTGTATCGGGCAGGAACGGTTGCTTCAGTGCGGCAGGTCACGAAGCTTCCGAATCAGATGCTGCGGATTCTCGTGGGTGGCGTGAAACGGGCGATGCTGACCGCAATTCAGGAAGAGAATGAAGCCTTTCTGGAAGGAAGCATTGTTCCGCAGGAGGAGCTTCCAATCGAGGAATTATCGACTGCAGAGGAGGAAGCCATGCTCCGGCAGCTTAAGGAAACTATTGCCGAGTTCGTTTCCCTTCATCCCAGGCTTGATAAGAATGTCGTACAGCGGTATCAGTCCATGGAGGATCTGGGAAGTCTGCTGGATCAGATTACCATGAATCTTCCGGTAGAATTTGAGAAGAAACAGCAGGTGCTGGAGGCTTTTAACTTAAAGGAACGTTTTGAGACGGTTTGTACTATCTTAGTGAATGAAATCCAGATTGCAAAAATCCGGAATGATCTGGCACAAAAATTAAAAGGTAAGGTAGAGAAGAACCAGAAGGAATATCTGTTACGGGAACAGCTTCACTACATCCGGGAAGAATTGGGTGAGGAGAATTCTTTTTCGGACAGTGAGCAGTTTGAAGAGAAGTTAAAGGAGCTGCAGGCCAAGCCTGAAGTAAAGGAGAAGATCCGGAAAGAAATCTCCCGGTTTAAGAGTCTGTCCGGGAACAGCTCAGAAAGTGCGGTGGAGCGTGGATACATTGAAACCCTGTTAGAGCTTCCATGGGACAAAGCTTCGGTCGATAACGAAAGCATCAAAGAGGCAAAGGAGATTCTGGAAAAGGAGCACTATGGTCTGACACAGGTAAAGGAGCGTATTCTGGAATTTCTGGCGGTACGGTGTCTCACAAATAAGGGGGAGAGCCCGATTCTTTGTCTGGTAGGACCTCCGGGAACCGGTAAAACCTCGATTGCGCGCAGCGTTGCCAGAGCCTTGAATAAGAAATACATACGGATCTGCCTCGGAGGTGTCCGGGATGAAGCAGAGATCCGTGGACACCGGAAAACCTATGTCGGTGCGATGCCGGGAAGAATTGCGACAGGTTTACGGCAGGCAGGAGTGAAGAATCCGCTCATGCTGCTTGACGAAATTGATAAAGTCAGCAATGATTATAAGGGAGACACCTTTTCTGCATTGCTGGAGGTACTGGATGGAGAACAGAACGTGCGATTCCGGGATCATTATGTGGAAATCCCACTGGATCTTTCGGAGGTGCTGTTTATAGCAACAGCGAATTCCACGCAGAATATTCCACGTCCCCTGCTCGACCGTATGGAGCTGATCGAAGTAAACAGCTATACGGAGAACGAGAAGTTCCATATTGCGAAGGAACACCTGCTGCACAAACAGATGGAAAAGAACGGGATCACCGGAAAGTGGCTGTCTGTTTCGGACAGTGCTTTGAAAGCGATCATTTCTTCCTATACGAGAGAAGCCGGTGTCCGTGAGCTGGAGCGTAAGATCGGGGACATCTGCCGTAAGGCGGCAAAGGAAATTCTGGAATGCCGTGAAGAGGGCAGGGAAGAGGCGAAGATCAAAGTGACTGCTTCCAATATTGAGAAGTATCTTGGAAAGCGGAAATACACAACGGAGCTTGCCAATAAAAAGCCGGAGGTCGGCATTGTGCGCGGACTTGCCTGGACGAGTGTTGGCGGAGACACCCTACAGATCGAGGTGAATGTCATGCCCGGAAAGGGAGACATTGATCTGACCGGACAGATGGGCGATGTGATGAAGGAATCGGCCATCATCGGTATGAGTTATGTCCGCTCCATCGGTAAGGAGCATAAGATTGATCCGTCCATGTTTAAGGAAAATGATTTCCATATCCATATTCCGGAGGGAGCCGTTCCGAAGGATGGGCCATCAGCGGGAATCACGATGGCAACGGCCATTTTTTCTGCAGTGACCGGGAAGCCCGTGCGCTGTGACCTTGCCATGACCGGAGAGATTACCCTTCGGGGAAATGTACTTCCCATCGGCGGTTTGAAGGAAAAGATTCTGGCAGCCAAGATGGCAGGTATCAGGGAAGTGCTTGTCCCTGCGGAAAATAAGAAGGATGTGGAAGAAATTCCGGAAGAGATCCGTGACGGAATTACCATTACTTATGTCAAAACGATGAAGGACGTATTGAAAAAAGCACTTGTGACGGAGTAATAAAATATATAAAATATTAGTAATGATAACGAAAGTATTCTGGATAATCCGGATGCTCATTCAGAACGTGAGGTTGCAGCATGGTTATTAAAAATGTAAGTCTGGAAACGGTCTGTGGAATTACCAGTAAGATTCCGGACAATCCATATATGGAGTTTGCGTTTGCCGGCAAAAGTAATGTAGGGAAGTCCTCTCTCATTAATGGATTGATGAACCGTAAGTCTCTTGCGAGAACCAGTGCACAGCCGGGCAAAACACAGACCATTAATTTCTATAATATCAATGATGCCATGTATTTCGTCGACCTTCCGGGGTATGGCTATGCCAAGGTCAGCGAACAGGAAAAGGCCAAATGGGGAAAGATGATTGAGAATTATCTGCACAACTCCAGACAGTTAAAGGCGGTATTCCTGCTGATTGATATCCGCCATGAGCCTTCCGGAAATGATAAGATGATGTACGAATGGATCTGCAATCAGGGCTATGAGCCGATCATTATTGCAACGAAGCTGGATAAGATTAATAGGAGCCAGGTTCAGAAGCATGTGAAGATGATCAAAGAGGGTCTGCAGGTAGTCAAGGGAACAATCGTGATTCCTTATTCTGCACAGACCAAACAGGGGAGAGAAGAGATTTATGATCTTTTAGACAGCTATCTGGTATAAAGGGCAGAAGCCAGAGGAAAAGAGGCGTTTTTCATGGAGAAAAAGGGAACTGGAATAACCTATGTTAAAGTTGTTGTCAATTTAGTCATTATGGCATTGCTGATTCTTTGCTGCTTTTTGGTACTGCCAAGGATTATTATGTATTTTATGCCGTTCGTGATCGGCTGGATCATTTCGCTGATTGCCAATCCGATGGTACGTTTTTTTGAAACAAAGCTTAAGGTGCGGCGGAAAATGGGCTCTGTGGTTGTGATTATTGCCGTTCTGGCGCTTGTCGTGAGCGGCGGTTATTTTCTGATTACCTGGCTTGTGGAGCAGTTGATTTCCTTTGTAAATGAATTACCGGAAATGTGGGCGAATACCCAGGAGGATCTGCAGAATATCGGGGAAAAGCTGATGCTAATGTATCCGGATCTGCCAAAGAACTGGCAGGAGAATCTGGATGGATTTCTTGTGAAATTCCAGACACTCTGGGGTGACTGGGCAGGTACACTTGGCACACCGACGATTGCGGCTGTAGGCAATTTTGCCAAGAATCTGCCGCTTATCATCATTGGAATTATTATGAGCCTTTTATCCGCCTACTTCTTTGTGGCTGAGCCGGATTATATGCGTCATATCTGGGGAAAAATACTTCCATTGACCCTTCAGGATCGTATCGCTATGATCAAACGCGGACTAAAGCGTGCAGTAGGAGGTTATTTTAAAGCACAGCTAAAGATCGAGGTCTGGATGTATATTCTGCTAGGAATCGGCTTCTGGCTTCTTCACGTGCGGTATGCATTTATCATTGCAATCGGAGTGGCCTTTCTTGATCTGCTTCCTTTCTTTGGAACGGGGACGGTACTGGTGCCGTGGGCAATCATCAAGTTTCTGAACGGAGAATACGGTATGGTGATCGGGCTTCTGATTATCTGGGGAGCCGGACAGTTATTCCGTCAGCTGATCCAGCCAAAGATCGTAGGAGATTCGGTAGGGCTGGATCCGCTGCCAACGTTGTTCCTTTTGTACATCGGATACCGTATGGGCGGTGTCTGGGGCATGCTGCTTGCCGTACCGATCGGAATTATTATTTTTAATATGTATGAAGAGGGCGTATTTGATACAACCATTAAGAGCGTTCAGATTCTTTATTCCGGAGCAAGTAATTTCCGCCATATTACTGAGGAGGATATGGAGCCGGTACGCAGATATAAGCTCCTGGAGCAGGAGAGAATGAAACAGTCCAGAGAGCGCAAGGAGGCAAGGGAAGAATTCAAAGGACAGAATCAGGAAAATACAACAGGGATGTCCTGAGGTGTCCGGTAATTAGGAATGGATTCTACATCGTAACTGTGAGGGTACGAAACAGTTACGTAGAAAGAAATGTAACAGATAAAGGGTGAATCGATGCGGAATTTTAAGATGGTTCTTCAATACGAAGGAACAAGATTCAAGGGATGGCAGCGTCAGGAAAGCACGGATAACACCATTCAGGGAAAGCTTGAGAATATTTTAAGTAAAATGGTAGGAGTTCCCGTAGAAATCCAAGGTTCCGGAAGAACGGACGCAGGGGTACACGCGTTAGGACAGGTTGCCAATTTTCATGCAGATACGAAGATGTCTGAACAGGAGATCCTGAGTTATGTCAACCAATATCTACCTGAAGATATTGCAGTCATCTCCGTAAAGGAAGCAGCAGACCGGTTTCACAGCCGGTTGAATGCCACAGGGAAGACATATTGTTATCTGCTGATCCAGTCGGAGCTTCCGCATGTATTTGAAAGGCGGTTTGCCCATAGAATAGAAGATAGACTCGATGTGAAAGCGATGGAGAGAGCTGCGGGGTATCTGCTTGGAACCCATGATTTTGCAGCGTTTACATCAGCAAAGAAGAGTAAGAAGTCAACGGTTCGTACCATTGATGAGATTACATTTACCAAAGAATACAGTTCGGTCATGCGCACGGCGCAGGAACCGGATCTGGATCTGGATCTGCTCCGGATTACCTATTCCGGGGATGGATTTTTGTACCATATGGTTCGGATTCTGACCGGAACACTGATCGAAGTCGGAATGCACCTTCGCAGTCCCGAAGAGATTCCGGAAATACTTGAGAGTAAAAATAGAGAAATGGCAGGGCCGCTTGTGCCTGCCAAGGGACTTACACTGATGGAGGTTCGTTATTCGTGAATAGGAAGCTGGCTGCGGAAGAAGAAAAGCAGCGTCACATACGATGGATACGAGCCTTGTTTCTGGTTTATTTATTAATTGTCATCAAACTGATTATTTTCAAATATCCGATGGATCAGCTGCGGGCTATTGCGGCAACGTGGCGTAAGGATGTGATTCTGGAGGGATTGGATACCGCCAATTTCATTCCATTTAAAACCATCCGGATGTATATTGATTATGCATATATGCTGAACAGCTTTGAAAATCTGGTGGGAAATATTCTGGTATTTGTACCATTCGGGTTCCTGCTTCCCTATGTATGGAAAAAGGCAGGCAGATTTTTTGTCATGCTGCTGAATGCCTTTGTGTTCGTACTTGGAATTGAAGTATTTCAGCTGTTCAGTGCGTTTGGCGCATTTGATGTGGATGATATTATCCTGAACTGCTTAGGCGCAGTCTGGGGGTATCTGTTTTATCTGATTGTGGAAGCAATCCGCCGTAAACGGGTCTGGGAGCGGAAGCAGAAGGATAAGAATACGAATAAGAAGACCGGAACAGGGCATAACAAATAAAATTTCATAAAAGGAGGTAACGGCAATGAATTACATTAAGAGTCTGAAGGTGAATGATTCCCTGTCTGCATTGATCTGTGTCATTCTGGGAATCGTGCTGCTGGTATGGCCGGGACAGAGTACCCAGGTGGTATGTATGATTCTGGGAATTGTACTCGGAGGCTTCGGCATTATCCAGATCATCCTGTATCTGGCAACACGGGAAAAGACGATGGTGTCCCACAGCATGATGATGCTTGGGATTGTGCTTGCCGTCATAGGAGTATGGATCGTCTTAAAGCCCGACACAATTATTAAAGCAATCCCGATGATCGTGGGTATTCTCATTGTGATTCACGGACTTCACAATGGGGTGCAGGCCATTGATCTTAAAAAGCTGCGGTATGATAACTGGTGGGTAGCATTGCTGTTATCTCTTCTTACGATTGCGTTAGGTGTGGTGTTGATCTGTAATCCTTTTACGGTTATGGACACGGTTGTCCGTCTGATCGGCGCATTTCTGATTTATGATGGATTATCCGATATGTGGATTCTATCCAGATTATTTAAAACCAAGAAGAATCGTGAAAAGATCATTGATGCAGATGCTGTGATTATAGAGGATGAAACTACAGGGGAAACCATCCGGAAATGAGGGGGAAGGATGAAAATGAAACGAAATTTGCTAATGCTGCTTGGTATGCTGTGTATGGTTTTGGTATTTACAGGATGCGGAATGATGAAAACCATGTCCTATGTTACGGAGAACCAGAAGGAAACAGATGACGAGACGGGTATGTCAGGAGAAGAAGCCATGTCCTCTGAGGGAACGGAATCCGCTTCCGATGCGGAGGAGGAGCTTCGGGTTCAGGATCTGGTGCAGGATGCTTTTTCCAGAACAGAAACGGTAACTTTGTACGAAGATACTTTGATTGAAGTTGATTATCATGTACCGGAGATTCTTTCGGACAGTGAGGGAGCTAAGGAGATCAACCGGGAAATCATGGAGGACTGTCAGGAGCTGACGCAGGAATTGTCAGAGGAGAATTTTGCCTGGTGTCGGGTGGAGTATGAGGCTTACCTGAACGGAGATATTCTGAGTCTGCTTCTGACAAAGCACAGCATTTTTGAGGGGGACATCAGATATTATGCCTACAATCTGAATATGAAAACCGGGAGGAAGATGGAACAGAGGGATCTGATTCATTCTCTGGAATTCGAAACAAGGCAGGGGGAAAGCGCAGAGGATGCAATGCTGCGGTACATACGGAAGGCTGCAGCATATCAGTCGGATCAGGAGATGCAATCCTTCTTTGAGTCCAACTATCTCGGGCAGACTGACACACAGGAGCTTCAGTATGTGTATGCCTGGTATCTTATGATGAGAATGGAAACCCTGCAGGAGGATAATATTTCGCTGGAGCTTCCGATGTATTTGAATGAACAGGGAGAACTTCAGGTTGTTGTACCAGTTTATGTGATGGCAGGAGCGGGTGTGTATGATGAAATACTGACACCATTAGAGGAGCATACCAGTGCAGACAGGGAGCTGCGGTTTGATGATGCAGTAACGGTATCTTACGAGGACGGAAGAATGACCGTCTGTATTGAGAGAAATGACTGGACGGAGTCAGCCTTTGGTACAGGAAATCTGGAATTTGGAAAAGAATACGAGGTGGATGGTGTATATAAGGATTATGTAGATGCCTCCATACTGATGATTATGTATGGGGAATACGTAGTGCCTGTTTTCGTGTCCGAGGATGGAATGGTATCCTATCTTAACCTGTATGCCGGAGCTGCCGCAGGGTATTTCTGCATCACGGAGCCGGTTTGCGGGCTGACGCAGATAGAAGCTATTGCAGAGGGAACGTCGGGTGAGGTGGCAGCTGCTTTAGAAGAGATGATCTTTGAGCAAAGTCCGGATTTCCCGAGTAAGGTTATGGGACTGTATGAGGGAGAAGGCCTCAGTACCGAAACGACGTTTGATACCGATTCCGGGACACAGTATACGGATCATTATTATTTCGGATTTGATATGGAACGTGAGTGGATCTGTCTGTATCAGGATTCGAATTATGATGCGGGACTGTATACCACCTATGAGGGAAAATGCACATATCTGGGGATGAATGAGAAAGGAATGGTCATTGCGTACAGCTTATATGAGAATACAGATACAGAGCCTGCAGGGATTCTCAACGGAGCCTTTCTGGAACGAAGAAGGGGAAGCTATAATGAACAGACCATGGAGTGGAGAGACTGGGTAGATTACAGGACTCTTAGCGGATATGATCTGTTTGGAGCAGGAAATAAGGAAAGAGAACTGGATATCAGTTTTGGCTGAATGTCTTAAGCAGGTATCTGACCTCGAGGGGTAGCAGGCAATGGAACGGATACACAGTGATTTTAACATAGGGAAGATGGTAACATATGGCAAACTATGAATTAAAGAATAAATTTCTATCCATTAAGGTGGATTCTCACGGGGCGGAATTAAAGTCGCTTAAAAGGCTTACCGATAATCAGGAATATATGTGGAAGGGAGATCCGGCATTCTGGGGCAGAACATCACCGGTGCTGTTTCCGTTCGTCGGAGGCGTTAACCGGAAGCTGTATCGTGTGGACGGAAAAGAGTATGCCATGAATCAGCATGGCTTTGCACGGGATATGGAATTTAAACTGGTAAGCCGATCTGAAACGGAAATCTGGTTTGAGCTTCAAAGCAATGAGGAAACCCTGCAGAAATATCCTTACGCGTTCGTGTTAAAGCTTGGTTATAAGCTTGGAGAAAATAGTGTGGAGGTCTGCTGGCAGGTGGAAAATCCTTCGGATGAGACGATGTATTTTGCGATCGGTGGGCATCCGGCATTTAACTGTCCGTTAAAGGAAGGAACAAAGCAGACCGATTATGTTCTGAAATTTGATGAGCAAAAGCAGGTTGTCAGCACGCAGTTAAGCAAAGAGGGAATGGCAACCGATACGAAGGTGTCCTATGAGCTGAAGGATGGCATTCTTCCGATTACAGAGCATTTATTTGATGACGATGCACTGGTGATTGAGCATCATCAGGCACAGCTGGCAGCGTTGTGTTATGCAGACGGAACGCCGTATCTCACGATCCGCATGGCAGCGCCGTTATTTGGAATCTGGTCTCCTCCGAAGAAAAATGCGCCTTTTGTCTGCATTGAGCCCTGGTATGGACGCTGCGACAGTGAGGGCTATGAAGGAGAACTGAAGGATCGTGCCTGGGAAAATGAACTGAACGGCCAAGGCATATGGACAGCCTCTTATTTCATAGAAATATAGAGACCTGTCGGTCTGCGTGGGAATGTTTTCACCGGAGGATCGGAATCTGATTATGCGCTCGATTGCACAGGATAAGACGCGCAGGAGATGCAGGCGACAAAACACTTGACAATCTTCTGACACCCGACTAAGATAGATGTAATAAGTTTTGAAAAGGTAGTGACAAAGAGGAGTACCTGTTTATTCCGGCATCAGAGAGGATGTTCCATCGGCTGAAAGAATATCCGGTCAGGCAGCAGGGAAGGTAGCTTTGGAACCGGAGAACCGAAGGGCATGGCAGCAACAGCCGGTAAGTTCTCACGGCTGATCCCCGTTAAAGGATAACGCTTTCAATCAGATGGATGGAAGTGTTTTGAGTGAAAAACAAAGGTGGTACCGCGTAAAATGACGCCCTTTACAGAAGTAATTCTGTAGAGGGTTCTTTCATGTAGAGCACTTAGTGAGAACGAGCCGGAGGCGAAGTTCGAATTTAGTGCGAACGGTACCAGTGCACTTAACGAGAGCAAGCCGAAGGCGCAGCCCGAGTTTAGTGCATCAGGTACATGTAGAGCACTTAGTGAAGCCGAGCTGAAAGTGAAGGCAGAACTTAGAGAACATATATCAGTATAACAGAAAAGGAGAACATAATGAGCAAAGAACTGGCAAAGACCTACGACCCCAAAGAAATGGAAGATCGTATTTATGACAAGTGGCTTGCAAAGAAGTACTTTCATGCAGAAGTAGATCACAGCAAGACCCCGTTTACGATTGTAATTCCGCCCCCAAATATTACCGGACAGCTCCATATGGGACATGCACTGGATAACACCATGCAGGATATTCTGATCCGTTATAAGAGAATGCAGGGCTACAACGCACTGTGGCAGCCCGGAACCGACCATGCAAGTATTGCAACCGAGGTCAAGATCATCGAAACCCTGAAGAAACAGGGCATTGACAAGCATGATCTGGGAAGAGAAGGCTTCCTTGAGAGAGCCTGGGAATGGAAGAAGGAATACGGTGGAAGAATCATCGAGCAGTTAAAGAAATTAGGTTCTTCCTGTGACTGGGACAGAGAACGTTTCACCATGGACGAGGGCTGTAACAAGGCCGTTACCGAAGTATTCTGCAAGATGCATGAAAAGGGATGGATTTACAAGGGCAGCCGTATTGTCAACTGGTGTCCGGTATGTAATACCTCCATTTCCGATGCCGAGGTAGAGTATGAGGAGCAGGCAGGCCATTTCTGGCACATTAAGTATCCTCTGATTGAGGATGACGGAAGTGTAAGCACAACGAAGTTTATTGAGTTTGCAACCACACGTCCGGAAACCATGCTGGGTGATACCGCAGTTGCTGTAAACCCGGATGATGATCGTTATAAGGATCTGGTTGGCAAAAAACTTCTTCTTCCGATTGTAAACCGTGAACTCCCGGTGATTGCCGATTCCTATGTAGATATGGAATTTGGTACCGGTGTAGTTAAGATTACTCCGGCACATGACCCGAACGACTTTGAGGTCGGAAAGCGTCATAACCTTCCGGAAATCAATATTTTAAATGATGATGCCACCATTAATAAAAACGGCGGCAAGTTCGAGGGCATGGACCGCTATGCAGCAAGAGATGCCATTGTAAAAGAACTGGATGAGATGGGACTTTTAGTACGCATTGAGGATTACAGCCACAATGTCGGTACACATGACCGTTGTAAGACAACCATCGAGCCAATGATCAAGCAGCAGTGGTTCGTAAAGATGGATGAGCTCATTAAGCCTGCGGTAGAAGCCGTTAAGAATGGCGAGATCGAGCTGATTCCGAAGCGTATGGAAAAGACCTATTTTAACTGGACCGACAATATCCGTGACTGGTGTATCAGCCGTCAGCTCTGGTGGGGACACCGGATTCCGGCTTACTACTGTGATGAGTGCGGGGAAATTGTGGTTGCCAAAGAAATGCCGAAAGTCTGCCCGAAGTGTGGATGCACCCACTTTACACAGGATCCGGATACTCTGGATACGTGGTTTTCTTCTGCATTATGGCCGTTCTCAACCTTAGGCTGGCCGGAGCAGACCGAAGACCTCAAATATTTCTATCCGACCGATGTACTGGTAACCGGATATGATATTATTTTCTTCTGGGTAATCCGCATGATTTTCTCCGGTTATGAGCAGATGGGCGAGCGTCCGTTCAAGACCGTATTGTTCCACGGTCTGGTTCGGGATTCCCAGGGACGGAAGATGAGTAAATCCCTCGGAAATGGTATCGACCCGCTGGAGATTATTGACCAGTATGGCGCAGATGCGCTGCGTCTTACCCTGATTACCGGTAATGCGCCCGGTAATGATATGCGTTTTTACTATGAAAGAGTAGAATCCAGCCGAAACTTTGCAAACAAGATCTGGAATGCATCCCGTTTCATTATGATGAATATGACGGATGATTTCGTAATTCCGGCTTCCGATGTGGAGCTTTCCACACTTGCTTTAGAGCCGGTAGATAAATGGATCCTTTCCAGGGTCAATACCCTTGCAAAAGAGGTTACCGATAATATGGACAGCTTCGAGCTTGGCATTGCCGTTCAGAAGGTATACGATTTCATCTGGGATGAATTCTGTGACTGGTATATTGAAATGGTAAAGCCCCGTCTGTACAATTCCGATAACAAGGAAAGCAGGACAGCAGCACTCTGGACGTTGAAGAATGTATTAATCAATGCATTAAAGCTGCTTCATCCTTATATGCCGTTTATTACAGAGGAAATCTTCTGTACCCTACAGTCCGAGGAAGAATCCATTATGATTTCCAGATGGCCGGAATTTACGGCTGGCTGGGCATTCCCGAAGGAAGAAAAGGACATTGAGATTCTGAAGGAAGCCATCCGTGGCATCCGTAATGTGCGTACCGGCATGAACGTAGCGCCGAGCAAGAAGGCAAGCATTTATGTGGTAAGTGAAAAGGAAGACGTGATCCGCGCCTTTGAAGAAGGGAAGCTGTTCTTTGCACCGCTTGCATACGCCTCCGAAGTCATGATCCAGAAGGATAAGAGCGGTATTGCGGAGGATGCGGTATCCGTTGTGATCCCGAATGCAACGATTTATATGCCGTTTGCAGAGCTTGTGGATCTGCAGCAGGAAATCGAGCGTCTCGAAAAGGAAGAGAAGCGTCTTACTGGAGAGCTTGCCCGTGTCAACGGCATGCTGAACAATGAGCGCTTCATGTCCAAGGCTCCGGAAGCCAAGGTGGCAGAAGAGCGTGAGAAGCTTTCAAAGTATACCCAGATGATGGAGCAGGTAAAGGAACGTCTTGCACAGCTTAAGAAATAGGCGTTGTAGGAACGAATAAACAGTAAGCATCAGGCAGGAGCTATGGGACAGGTAACCTATGAAGAGGCCTGTGAGTATATTCTTAACATTCCGAAGTTTGCCGGCAAGCATACGCTGGCAGATACAAAGGAAATGTTAGGGCAGCTTACAGGAAGCAGAATAGAAAGTAAAATCATTCACGTAGCAGGCACAAACGGAAAGGGTTCCGTTTGTGCCTACTTGCAGTCCATCCTGCGCGCGGCAGGCTTTCATGTGGGAATGTTCATTTCTCCGCACCTTGAAACCATGCGGGAGCGCATTCAGTATGATGCAGAAATGATCCCGGAAGAAGCGTTTGTAAATGTATTCGAGCTTGTCAGGGAAGTAAGTGACAGGCAGAAGGAGAAGCATCCTTCCTTTTTTGAGTTTTTGTTTCTGATGGCAATGTGTTATTTTAAGGAAAAGGAACCGGACTATATCATTCTGGAAACCGGACTTGGCGGCAGGCTGGATGCAACGAACTGTATCGCGAAGCCAAAGCTTTGTGTGATTACGGAAATCGGATTTGACCACATGCAGTATCTTGGGAATACCCTTGTGGAAATTGCAGGGGAAAAGGCAGGAATTATTAAGCCCGGAACACCGGTTGTTTATCTGGATAAGCGGGAAGAAACGAGCCGGGTGATCGAGCAGACGGCAGCGGCACGAGAAACGCCTGCCATTGCTGTCAAAAAAAGTCAGATCGGGCGTCCGATTATGCGAAAGAAAAGCATTGATTTTTCTTTCGGTAATGGGTATTATAGATATGATAACCTGATCCTTCAGACGACGGCAGCTTATCAGACGGAGAACGCCTCTGTGGCATTGGCTGCGGCACGTTCGTTAAAGGAAGAACGGATTGACGATGAGGCAATCCGGAAGGGATTATATGACGCGTTCTGGCCGGGGCGGATGGAAGAGATCCTTCCCCATGTTTTTTTGGACGGGGCGCATAACGAAGACGGAATCGAAGCATTTCTTCAGTCTGTTTCGGCATCAGAGAAGGAAGAGCATGGGAAAGGGAAGCGGCTGTTATTGTTCGGCGTTGTTGCGGACAAGCAGTATGATAAGATGATTGGCGCAATTGCCGCATCCGATCTTTTTTCCCATATTGCGGTCACGGTGCTTGCATCGGACAGAAGTGCTTCTATTGATAAACTTAAGGTTGCCTGGGCACAATATAAAACTGCCGATTGCAGCTTTCATGAAAGCGCAGAAGAAGCATTTCACTATATACAATCCATACAGAAAGAAGCAGATACAATTTATATTGCCGGGTCATTGTATTTGGTAGGTCAGATAAAGACCTTAATAAGGAGAACACCGGATGATTAATTTTGAAGAGGAATTAAAGAAATTCCATCCGAGCCTTGAGGTTGAGGATGCAGAAGATGCCATATTTAATCAGGATTTAACAGATATGGCAGATATTTTGATTAAGATGATTGATAAAATGAAGCCTTCAGAGGAATAGGAGAAGCGGCATGATTTGTTATCGTTGTGGATGCCGTTTGTCAGAGAAGGATTTTTGTACCGGATGTGGCGCAGATGTAGGCTTATATAAGCGGATCATGTTCATGTCGAACCGCTTTTACAATGATGGTCTTGAGAAAGCAGCCGTCCGGGATTTATCCGGAGCTATGAACAGCTTGCGGCAGAGTTTGAAATTTAATAAGAATAATATCGATGCCCGGAATTTACTGGGACTGATCTATTTTGAAATCGGTGAGGTGGTTGAGGCGTTAGGCCAGTGGGTCATCAGCAAGAATCTCCGGCCGAACAAGAATATTGCAGATGATTATATTAATCTGTTACAGACGAACCAGGCAAGACTTGACGGGTTCAATCAGACATTGAAGAAATACAACCAGTCATTAGTATACTGTTATCAGGACAGTAAGGATCTGGCGATTATCCAGCTTAAGAAGATTCTTTCGGTCAATCCGAAGTATCTCCGTGCACATCAGCTGCTTTCTCTGCTTTATATTGATGCAGAGGAATGGGAGAAAGCGCATAAGGAGCTTTTGAAATGCGCCCAGATTGATACGAACAATACGATGACACTCCGATACATGCAGGAAGTGGATCGGATGCTGGCACCGGAAGAGGGAGCGAAGAACATCCAGAAGAAGGTTGCTTCGAATGGAGTGGTTCGTTACCAGAGCGGGAATGAAACGATTATCCAGCCGGTGAAGATGAAAGAAAACAAGGGAGTTTCTTCCCTGTTGAATTTAGGGATCGGTGTGGTGATCGGTGTCGCAATTGCGTTATGCTTAATTCTGCCGGCACGGATCCAGAGTGTGAAGGCCAACATCAATGACGAGCTGCGTACCGTCAGCGAACAGTCGGATGCAAAGACTGCTACGATAGACGAGCTTGAGCAGCAGGTAACGAAACTGACCGAGGACAATACGAAGCTGCAGCAGGAGCTTGGTTCTTATGAAGGAACGGATGGAACACTGCGGGCTTCGGATGCACTGATGATGGCGGTCGATGTCTATCTGAAGGACAATACGGATATTGAAGGTATTGCCACCTACATGGAGGCTTTGGAAACCGAAGAGCAGAGTGAGGATTTCGAAAAGTATAAGACCGATTCGTTCAAGACCTTATATGAGGATCTGATGACGGCAACAGGTTCCCAGCTAGCCACATTTTATTATAACCGTGGCTACGACAATTACCGGGCAGAGGACTATGAGGCAGCAATTCCGGATCTGGAGCGTGCATACCGTTATGACAATACGAACGGCGAGGCCCTGTTCTATCTTGGGAATTCCTACAGACGAAATAATCAGGAGGATAAAGCGAAGGAAGTCTATGCACAGGTCATTGATAACTTCCCGGATACCGAGAGGGCAAGCCGGGCGGAGACATATCTGGCAGAGATTAATAATGCAGAGTAGTGATTGGGCTGCTATAGCTATATAGAAGAATAGAGAGAATTTTACGAAAGAGAACAGACGGGAGTTTGTTCTCTTTTTCTGTCTTTTAATTTGGTGCATAACACCTTTATTCCGGAGCTGATCTACGGAACTAAGAAGTTCTGTCTGTTTTGGATAAGTTATTGCAATATGACGCAAACGGTCCAACGAGCCATCCGGGCTCGATTGTACCTGAATGGAACATCCGTGTCCCATTCTTGCTGATGCTGAACAAAACAGAGGAACTTCTTAGTCCCTTCGTAAGCTCCGTCACAAAGGTGTGATGCACCAGATATATAATGTGAATTTAAGAATAAAAAGAAAGGGGAAGAAATATGAAGGATGACTTTCAGGTGATAGAGAATTACCTCATGGTGAGAATGCCGGAGGAAATCGATCATCACAAATCAGTTTACATAAGTAAAATTGCAGATGATTATATCATGCAGTCCGGGGTGGGGAATGTGGTCTTTGATTTTGAAGACACGAAGTTTATGGACAGCTCCGGGATCGGAATTATCATTGGAAGATACAAGAAAATCTCTTATTTTGGCGGAAAGGTGTTCGTGATTAATACGGATACGCGGATAAAGAAAAGTCTGATGATATGTGGTTTACATAAAATTATTGAGATTATGGAGTAGAGAGGTGGACATGGATACGAAAAGGAACACAGGTAAGGAAACAAAAAAGATGGTGAAAAATGAGATGATTCTGCGGTTTGATGCAAGGTCTGAGAATGAGGCCTTTGCAAGAGTGGCGGTTGCAGCTTTTGTGAGTGCCTTAAATCCGACGCTGGAAGAGCTTTCAGACATTAAGACGGCGGTTTCCGAGGCAGTTACGAATGCGATCATCCATGGATATGAAATTTATGGAGTGGAAGAGGAAGAGCTTCTGGCAGAAAGAATTGCAGACGGGTTTGCAGTCATGCCACAGGTTATCCTGCATGGAAGAATTGAGGGAGATGTATTAGATCTGGTGATCCGGGATGAGGGCTGCGGAATTGCGAATGTTGAGCAGGCGATGGAGCCGCTTTATACGACGAAGCCGGATCTGGACCGGTCGGGAATGGGCTTTTCCTTTATGGAGGCGTTTATGGATGATCTGGAGGTGGAATCGGTGGTCGGGCAGGGCACCACGGTACATATGAAAAAGAAGCTGGGAACAACATCATGGATTGCACAAGAGGAGTAGCCCATGGTTGATAATGCAGTACTGATTGAACGCGCACAGGCGGGAGAAAAGGAAGCACGTAAGGTACTGATTGAGCAGAACCTGGGACTGGTTCATCATATTGTGAAGCGGTTTGCAGGAAGAGGAATTGAAGCGGAGGATCTGTTTCAGATCGGAACGATCGGACTGATGAAGTCCATTGATAAATTTGATACACATTTTGAAGTGAAGTTTTCGACCTATGCGGTTCCGTTGATTGCCGGTGAAATCAAGCGGTTTTTAAGGGATGACGGGATGGTAAAGGTCAGCCGCAGCATCAAGGAGAACGGAGTCCGTGTTTTTGCGGCAAGGGAAAAGCTCCTAAAGGAGAAGAATGGGGAACCGGCATTAAACGAAGTGGCGCAGGCCGCCGGACTTACCGTGGAAGAGGTGGTGACGGCCATGGATGCCAATCATCAGGTGGATTCCATCTACCGGTCTGTTTACGGAAAGGATGGCAGGGAGATTCTGCTGGTGGATCAGCTCAAATCCCACGGGGAGGAAACGGAAGAGCAGATTATGAACCGGCTGATGGTACGGCAGATTTTGAAGGATCTCGATGAGACGGAAGAAAAGCTCATCCGTATGCGGTATTTCCAGAGCAAAACTCAGACGGTCGTGGCAAAGGAGCTGGGAATCAGTCAGGTACAGGTGAGCCGGATGGAGAAGAAGATTCTGCTGCGGCTCCGGGAGAGAATGACATGAGGAGCATTTGTTACAGGTTACACAGCAGCCAGACACTTGTTTTCAGGCTGCGTAAGAATATGATTCAGGAGTGAACAGTAACGAACCATCCGGAAGTATGAAAAGAACTTGTCATAGGACATCGAAACAGGTAAACTATAAGGGTAAGTCAATCAAAGCGATCTTGGATGGTTTACATAATGCCGATAATGAGCAAAAGAAAATCGTTAGATAAAGAACAGCAGGTAAAGGAATTAAAGAGATGAAAATCAAAGAGAAATACCCGTATTTATATGAAACGCATCTGCATACCAAGGAGGGCAGTGCCTGTGCAAGAAACTCGGCGCAGGAGATGGTACAGGCAGCGAAGGACTATGGATATGCAGGAATTTTTGTTACGAATCACGCATGGTACGGCAATACCAGTGTGGACCGGTCTCTGCCCTGGGAGGAATGGGTGCATGGATTCTGTGCAGCCTTCTATACGGCGAAAGCGTATGGAGACCAAATGGGACTTTCCGTGTTTTTTGGATACGAGTCCTGTTATCAGGGAACGGAGTTCCTGGTTTACGGAGTAGATGAAGAGTGGCTTCTGACCCATCCGGAAATTAAGGATGCCACGATTGCGGAGCAGCTACAGCTGGTGCGGGAGCATGGCGGACTGGTGATGCATGCACATCCTTTCCGGGAGGAAGCTTATATCCCGGAGGTCCGGCTTTTCCCGGAGCTGGTGGATGGTGTGGAGGGCATCAATGCAACGCATTCCAGTCATTTAAGCACCTCCCACAATGATCCGCGGTTTGATGAAAGAGCGATTGCCTATGCCAGGGAACATGACCTTCCGATGAGTGCCGGCTCTGATGTACACAGCACTTTAATGCTGGGAGGCGGCGTTGCGTTTCAGACACCGCTGGCATCGGGGCAGGATTATGCGGAACGTATTCGTGGACGAAAAGAGGATTATGTACTGACGAACGGAGATCACTGGTTTGACCGTTTTGGCAACCGGATTGACGACTGACAGGAGCAGGAGGATGAAATTGTTACATGTAGCGGATCTTCATATTGGAAAGATCGTGAATGAATTTTCCATGCTCGAGGATCAGAAGCATATTTTGGAACAGATTTTACAGACAGCGATTGCACAGAAGGTAGAAGCGATTCTGATTGCCGGTGATCTTTATGACCGGTCGATTCCCCCTGCCGACGCAGTAGCTGTTTTTGATCATTTTCTGACAAAGGCTCTGGAGCATCGGATCAAAATGATCATGATTGCAGGAAACCATGATTCGCAGGAGAGGGTTTCTTTTCTTGAAAATGTATTGCAGGCGCAGGGACTGTTTATTTCCGGTGTGCCAAAGGAGGAGCTTAAAACGGTGCGTCTTCCGAATGCCGAAATTGTCCTGCTTCCCTTCTGCAAGCCGTCCCAGGTGCAGTGCAGTACCAGTGAGGAAGCCGTCCGGAAGCTGCTTTCGGGTTATTGGGAAAAGGAGAAGGAGCAGGCAGCGGACGGAAAGAAGAACCGGATTCTTGTGACCCATTATTTTGTGACGGACAGCGGAAGGGAGCCGGAGCTGTCGGACAGTGAATCCACGATTCATGTAGGGAGTCTTGATAACGTGGATGCCTCCGTATTTGAGGGGTTTGATTATGTGGCACTGGGTCACATTCATAAGAAACAGCAGATTGGGCAGCACCCCATTTATTATGCGGGAGCACCGCTAAAATATTCGTTTGGCGAAGCAGGAAGCACGAAGGGAATGCTTCTTGTTACCATGGATGATGCGGGACTTAAGAAGGTAGAGGAGCTGCCGCTTGCGCCATTGCATGATATGCGTAAGATCAAAGGAACGCTGCAGGAGCTTTTAAAGCAAGGAAGAGAAGAGGGAGAAAAGTCCCTTGACTATGTGCAGGCATGTCTTACCGATGAAGGGGAGCTGATTGATCCGATGGAAACACTGCGGAGTGTCTATCCGAATGCGATGCAGATTGTCCGGGCTGACAGAGAGGAAATCCAGATGGAGTTTGACCTGGGTTCTGTGGCAGGAAATGGCATTTTAAGGAAAAGGGACGCAGGATCTCTGTTTCAGGATTTTTATGCAGAAATTAAGGAACAGGACATGACGGAGGAACAGCTCTGTTATATAACCGGCGTGATCCGGGAGGCAAAGGAGAGGCTTGAGGGATGAAACCAGCAGAATTACGGATCAGCGGCTGGGGACCCTACAAGGATCTTCAGACGATTGATTTTACGAGGATGGAGGAACGCGGACTGTTCCTGATTACCGGTGCAACCGGAGCCGGCAAGACAACGATTTTTGACGCGATCATGTATGCCCTGTATGGCTGCATGAGCGGCGAAGTGCGGGAAAAGGGATCGGTGCGGTCGGACTTTGCAAAGCCGGATACGCCCACCTTCGTGGAACTATCGATGACGCATAAGGGTGAAAACTATCACATTTACCGGAACCCGGAATATCTGCGCCCCCGCAAGCGCAGGGGAGCAGACGGGAAGGAACTGACGAAGGAGAAGGAAAAGGCGATCCTGACGCTTCCGGATGGAAGCAGTATCGAAGGAAGCAGCGAGGTCACTCGGAAAATCGAGGAGCTGCTTTGTCTGGATTACCGTCAGTTCAAGCAGATTTCCATGATCGCGCAGGGCGAGTTCACGAAACTCCTGACAGCATCTTCGCAGGAAAAAACGAAGATCTTCCGGCAGATTTTTGATACCGGTCTGTACGAGAAGATGGCACAGATCTTAAAGGAGCGTTCCAATACGATTTATAAAGAGGTGAGCGGATACCGCCACAAAATGGACGAGGATGTGGAGCTGTATCATCCCATGGAAGAAACCGCAGAAAAATTTGCAGCACTGGTGCAGGGGGAAGCCTATGATTATGAGGGCGTGCTTGCATTCTTAAAGGAAGAAAAGAAGCGGATCGGGAAGGAAGAAAAGGAAGTCCTTGCACAGTATCAGCAACTGGAGGAGAGGACGCTTCTATTGAATGGAAGGCTTGTGGAAGCGCAGAAGGCGGCAGAGCTGCAAAAGAGCTTCGAAAAGGAAACGGACAGAAAGCGTCTGTTAGACAGCCGGAAGGAAGAAATGCAGCAGAAGGAAACACTTCTGTGGAAAGCAGACCGGGCAAGGGAAATCCGTCAGCAGGAGCTGTTATGCGAGGAGTCCGGTAAGCAGATTGATAAAATCAGGAAGCAGATCCGGCATCTTCAGGAAGAAACCGGGTTACGTGAGCAGCAGATCCTTTCTTTGCAAAAGCTGCCGGAATATCAGGCTGACTTTGAAGCAGCCTGTGAATTGAAAGAAAAGCTGTCAGAGCAGAAACGGGAAAGTAAACATAATGCAGAATTATGTAAACAACTAGAAGCACAGTTGAAACAGTTACAGGAGGTCTACTTAAGACTGGAACAGGAAGAGGTGCTTGCACGGCGGGCGTATGAAGAAACAGAGCATCGGTATCGTCATAACCTTGCAGGCATTCTGTCGGCGGAGCTTGAAGAAAATCAGCCCTGTCCGGTCTGTGGTTCTGTTCATCATCCGGCCCCGGCTGCTGTCACTAAGGAGCAGCTGACGAAAGAAAAGGTCGATCAGGCGAAACAGGAATGGCTTCAAAGGCAGAAAAGGGCCGTGCACCAGCATGGAGAAGCCATGACTGCGAAGGGAAAGGCAGAGCAGGCGAAAGAAAAGGGCGGCGAGCTTTTAAAATCCATTGAACGGATACAGGAACAGGAGGAACAGCTTCCCACAGAAATCAAAGAACTTTTGTTGAAATACAACAGGAAATCCTTTGAAGGGGAACTGAACCGCCTCTTAACATTACGTGTCGAGAGTGCGGAAAAGCAGGAGCAGATCCGCAGTTTACAGGAGGAGCTTCAAAAGGAACAGGAGCTTTTCAGAGAGAGGGAAGAGGAAAGGGATACTCTCTTAATGAAGTATGGATTCGCTTCCGGGCAAGAGTATCAGGGCAGCCTTCTTTCAAAGGAGCAGATGGAGGAAGGGAAGAAAGAACTGCAGGACTATGAGAAGAACTGCAAGGCAAACGAAGAGCTTTTGCAGCATCTGAAAGAACAGGTACAGGAGCTTGTGCTTCCGGACTCTGCAAAGCTGCAGGAGGAACTGCAGACCGCCATGGAAGAAAAGCGGACTGTGCAGCAGAGTCTTTCGAAGAAGCAGGAAAGCCGGAATCTCACAGAGAGAACGTTTACTTCCCTAAAAACTAAGCTTGTGAGTCTCCGGGAGACGATGGAACGTTATAGTTTAGTCAAAGGACTGGATGATCTGGCAAACGGGAATAATAAGAAACGGCTTGTGTTCGAGCAGTATGTTCTCATTTCTTATTTTGAAGAGATTCTGTATGCGGCGAACCTGCGTCTGCAGACGATGAGCAGCGGAAGGTATGAGCTGCGGCGCGTGCGGGGAATTGTGGATGCCCGCAGTAAGGACAATCTGGAAATGGAAGTGCTTGACTATTACACCGGTAAATATCGTTCGGTAAAAACCTTATCGGGTGGGGAATCCTTTAAGGTATCCTTAAGCCTTGCCCTTGGCATGAGTGATGTCATTCAGGCGCAGAGCGGTGGAATCCGGGTGGAAACCATGTTTATTGATGAAGGCTTTGGTACGCTCGATGGAGAATCACTCGATCAGGCGTGTCTGGTGCTGCAGGGCTTAACGGAGAGCAACCGGCTGATCGGACTCATTTCCCATGTACCGGAGCTGTCCGAAAAGATTCCGGATCAGATCCGCATTCATAAGACGAATACCGGAAGCTGTGCCGAAGTTGTGATACAGTAAGTGAAGAAAACAGCGACAGGGATTGAAGGAAAGAGATTTTATGAGAAAGAACAGTTTATATAGAAGAATTGCAGTGGCAGTACTGGCGGCACTTCTTCTGACCGGCTGTCAGCGCAGCGGTGAAACGACAACGGAGACGGCAGAGGAACCCACCGTAGTGCTGACTGGCGGCTTTGCCCGGAATGAGGTGTTCAAAATTGAATCCATGTCCGGAACGCTTCCTGAAATCATGGTTTATTTTGTGAATATGCAGGAGCAGTATGAGAGTGTCTA
Source organism: Bacteroidaceae bacterium (assembly GCA_963650485.1). Lineage (GTDB taxonomy): Bacteria > Bacillota > Clostridia > Lachnospirales > Lachnospiraceae > Suilimivivens. The sequence goes on along the minus strand of CAVJLN010000010.1, from coordinate 39,648 downwards.
CGGAAAGGAGATCTGGCAGCGGGATCTGAACGGAACGACGCTTTCAGAAAGTGTGAAGGACACCGTGCTTGCCAATCTGGCACAGGTAAAGGCGATGAATCTCCTGGCCCAGAAGCACAATGTGACACTGGATGAGATGGAGAAGCAGTTTGCAAAAGAGGCAGCGAAGGAATATTACGAGAGCCTTAATGAAACGGAAATTGCTGTGATGCAGGTGGACGAAGAAATCCTTGCACAGATGTATGAGGAGTATGCTCTTGCGAACAAGGTATACGAATACATTATCAAGGACATCAATCCGGAAATCAGCGACGATGAGGCCAGAACCATTACCGTGGACTACATTCTGATTAAGACCTATACGACCGACGGAACGGGGGCGAAGATTGAGTATTCCGAGGAAGATAAGGACGAAGCCAGAAACCTTGCGGAGGACGTTTTGCGACAGGCGAAGGAAGAGGGGAGCGACTTTAAGGAGCTGGTATTAAAGTACAGCGAAGGCGATAAGGGAACCTATTCCTTTGGAAAAGGCGAAACCGAGGAAGGCTTCGAACAGGCAGCCTTTAACCTAGCAACCGGAGAGATCAGCAATCTGGTAGAGACGCCGTCCGGCTTTTATATCATTAAATGCCTAAGCACATTTGACAAGGATCAGACGAGCGCCAATAAGGTGAAGATCGTGGAGGAAAAGCGGGAAGAGGTTTTCGGAGAAGAATACGATGCTTTTGCACAGGGACTTACGCGGGACATGAATGAAAAGCTCTGGGAATCCATTTCACTTGTGGACGATGAAGAGGTGACTACCCGGCAGTTTTTCGACATTTATCATGATTATTTTGGTTGACATAACGTGGTAAAAGAACGACAGAAGGCTCATAAATACTGCACTCAAGATCTGTTAGCACTCACTTTTGGTGAGTGCTAAATTTTTCTTGACTTTTTCTGCAAATGGACTTACACTTACTGGTATAAGAAAAACAGTAACTGTTCCGTAGATCTACAGTTATAAAAAGGAGTGATTATTTTGGCAGAAAAACACGGCAGTTTATCAATTAATAGTGAGAATATATTCCCCATTATCAAGAAATGGTTATATTCCGACCATGATATCTTCTTCAGAGAGCTGATATCCAATGGCTGCGATGCAATTACGAAGCTGAAAAAGCTGGATATGATGGGTGAATATACGTTGCCCGAGGATTATAAGGGCAAGATTGAGGTTATAGTCAATCCGGAAGAGAAGACCTTGAAGTTCATCGATAATGGTATTGGTATGACCGCAGATGAAGTGGAAGAATACATCAATCAGATCGCCTTTTCCGGTGCGACCGATTTCATTGAGAAGTATAAGGATAAGACGAACGAGGATCAGATTATCGGTCATTTCGGACTTGGCTTTTACTCCGCATTTATGGTAGCCAACGAGGTACACATCGATACCCTTTCCTGGCAGAAGGATGCGAAGCCGGTTCACTGGGAATGTGACGGCGGTACGGAATTTGATATGACCGAAGGCACGAAAACCGACGTCGGAACCATGATTACCCTCTTTGTAAACGAGGATGTACTGGAGTTCTGTAATGAGTATCGTGCAAGAGAAGTCATTAAGAAGTACTGTTCCTTCATGCCGACCGAGATTTATCTTTCCAAGGAGAATACCACAGAAACACAGACCATCAAAGCGTCTGAGAAGCTGGATACCGATGTGGTCATCGAGGAGATCAAGCCGGAGAAGGAAGAGGACGAGCTGAAGCTGAAGATTCAGAAGCGTCCGGAGCTGTTAAATGAAACACAGCCTCTTTGGATGAAGCATCCGAATGAATGCACGAAGGAAGAATATCTGGAATTTTACCGTAAGGTATTCCAGGATTACAAGGAGCCTCTGTTCTGGATCCACCTGAACATGGATTATCCGTTTAACTTAAAGGGTATCCTGTATTTCCCGAAGATCAACATGGAATACGAATCCATTGAAGGTGTGATTAAGCTTTATAACAATCAGGTCTTCATCGCAGACAATATTAAGGAAGTCATTCCGGAGTTCCTGATGCTGTTAAAGGGTGTCATCGACTGTCCGGATCTGCCGTTAAACGTATCCAGAAGTGCTTTGCAGAACGATGGCTTTGTAAAAAAGATTTCCGATTATATTACGAAGAAGGTTGCAGACAAGCTTTCCGGCATGTGTAAGACCGAGAAGGATGAATACGATAAATACTGGGATGACATCAGCCCGTTCATCAAGTTCGGCTGCTTAAAGGATGACAAGTTCTGTGAGAAGATGACCGATTACATCCTCTTTAAGAACCTGGATGGCAAGTATCTGACCCTGCCCGAATGTCTGGAAGTCAATAAGACCGATCCGGATGAGGTAGAGGATAAAGAGAAAGAAGCGGAAACCGACGTCGTAGACGAGAACGGCAACGTGGTAAGCGAGGAGAAGTCCGATTCCGAAGAACCTGCGGAAGAAGAAAAGAAAGAAAAGATCATTTATTATGTAACGGATGAAAAGCAGCAGGCACAGTACATCAATATGTTCAAGGCTGCTAAGATGGATGCGGTAATTCTGACACATAACATTGACCAGCCGTTTATCTCCCAGCTGGAAGCAAAGAATGAAGGAATTAAATTCATGCGTATCGATGCCGACCTTACGGATACCTTTAAGGCTAAGACCAGCAAGAAGGCAGAAAAGGAGCTTTCCGATGCAGCAGAAGCAATCAGCAAGGTGATGAAGAAGGTCTTAAAGAAAGACAAGATCGCGGTTAAGGTAGAAAAGCTGAAAAACAAGAAGATCGCTTCCATGGTAACCCTTTCCGAGGAAAGCCGCAGAATGCAGGATATGATGAAGATGTATTCCATGCCCGGAATGGATATGGGTGAATTCGGCAAAGAGGGCGAAACACTGATCCTCAATGCCAATCATCCTCTGGTAGAGTATGTGATGCAGAATACCGATGGCAAGAACGTCGATATGATCTGCGAGCAGCTGTATGACCTGGCTCTGTTACAGCATGCTCCTCTCGAACCGGAAGCAATGGCGAAGTTTGTTCAGAGAAGCAACGATATTATGATGCTGCTGACAAAATAATTCCATCATGGCATTGCTGCCGGAGCTTAATACATTGATCCGTGACAGAAAATGAATAGAGCATAAGCAGGATCTCTGCATAAAATATACTAAGTATATCTTATGCAGAGGTTTTTTATGCCTGAAAATGAGAATGAAACAGGAAGGGTCACCGGAGGAGAGACCGGCCGTCTGCGGATTATGGTGACTTCTTCCATTGGAATGCTTCCGGTGCAGAATGCGCGGATTATCATTTCCTATAAAGGGGTGCCGGATGTTACGGTAGAGCAGCTTAGTACGGACAATTCCGGACAGACGGAGACGATTGAACTGCCATCGCCGCCGATTGGCTACAGTTTAGAGCCGGATCAGCTGGAACAGCCCTACTCCGAATATAACATCCGGGTGGAGGCAGACGGCTATGAGCCGGTAGAGGTTTCTGGGACGGAGATTCTTCCGGAGGTGACGGCATGGCAGAATGTCGAGATGAATCCGTTAGAAACCTCCGAAGAGGAAAAGGAAGTCATTGTAATTCCGGATCATACGCTCTACGGAGAGTATCCGCCGAAGCTCGAAGAAGAGGAAATCAAGCCTGTGGAGGAAGGCGAAATTGTCTTAAGCCGGGTGGTTATTCCGGAATACATTGTAGTGCATGATGGCGTACCGGATGATTCTACGGCCAGAAATTATTATGTGCGTTACCGGGACTATATCAAGAATGTCGCGTCCTCCGAAATCTATGCGACCTGGCCGGAGAGCACGATTTACGCCAATGTGCTTGCGATTATGTCCTTTACCCTAAATCGCGTTTATACGGAGTGGTACAGGAACAGGGGCTACAGCTTCACGATCACCTCTTCCACAGCCTACGATCAGAAATGGATATACGGGCGCAACATCTATTCCAACATCAGTCTCATTGTGGACACAATTTTCGCAAACTATCTGTCAAGGCCGGGCGTACGTCAGCCGATCTTTACCTCTTACTGTGATGGACAGCGTACGACCTGCAGCGGATTGAGCCAGTGGGGATCCAAGTACCTTGGTGATCAGGGGTATACACCGATTGAAATTATCCGCTATTATTATGGAAATGATATGTATATTAATTCCGCAGTGAGTGTATCGGGAGTGCCGGCTTCCTGGCCAGGTTACAACCTGAGTATCGGCGCTTCCGGAGATAATGTGCGTACAATCCAACGGCAGTTGAACCGCATTGCACAGAACTATCCGGCGATTCCGGTTGTTTCGGTCGATGGAATTTACGGACAGGGAACCGCAAACGCCGTAAGAGGCTTTCAGGGCATCTTCGGACTTCCACAGTCCGGTATTGTGGACTTCCCGACCTGGTACAGTATTTCCAATATTTATGTGGCGGTATCGAGAATCGCAGAGCCGGGGTGAACGGGGCTATCTTCTGAAACACAGGAGGGCGATGCTCCTCCTGTGTAAAGCAACGAATAAATGCAGAGTGAGTCCAAAACCATGAATGGAACTGTTACTCGGGATGAATTTAGGTGTCTGGAAGGAGTTGCGAAGTCGGAGCAAAAAATGGTATACTGACTAAGTATATGCAGATACATATTTTACCGGAGGGATAAGTGGCGTGAGGGAAGCGGTTGACCGGATATTAGAAGGAAATTTTAATAATGATGTACATTCCTTGAACTTTTCGAGTCCATTGATTGAATTGAAGCTAGAACCCGGAGAGAAGTATGAGGGAAGTTTTACCATTTTCGGACAGCCCAATGTCATGACCGAAGGAACGGTTTCTACGACCGAACTTCGAATGAAGTGTCTTACAGAGCGCTTTGTCGGATCCGAAGAAGAAATTCCCTATGTGGTGGATACGGCCGGAATGGCGCAGGGAGATTCCCTGAAGGGGGAATTCCGTATCATTTCCAATCAGGGAGAATATCTGATTCCATATCATGTGGAAGTTGGCAGTGAGAATCTGAATTCCAGTCTTGGCAGCATTAAGAATCTGTTTCATTTTACGAACCTGGCAAAGACAAGCTGGGAGGAGGCTGTGAACCTGTTTTTCTCGAAGGATTTCGAGCAGGTCTTACAGGGATCGGATAAGCAGTATCTCAATATCTACCGGGGACTTGTGAAGAATGGCCGAAAGGAACAGTATCTGGAAGAATTCTTATTACAAATCAAAAAGAAACAGCAGATTGAATATATTATCGAAAATCAGGAGATCCGGATGGAGGATCCGCAGGGAATCACCGAGGGACGCATTGTAATCCAGCGGAACGGCTGGGGATATTCCCAGCTTCTGGCAGAAGCCGAAGGGGCATTCCTGTCGATGGAAAAGGATATCATCCGGGAAGAGGACTTCCTTGGGAACTGTTACCGCTTTTCCTTTTATGTGGACGAGGACAAGCTTCATGCGGGCAAGAATTATGGAAAAATCCGCTTCACGAATGCCTATACCTCATTAGAGGTGACGGTAATGGCATACAAACAGCGGATTGACCGTAAGTTCTATGAAGCAAACCGGCAGAAGAAGCATGCCATTGTGGAACTGATGCAATATTATGAGGCGTTCCGCACAAGACAGATCAGTGCTTCGTCCTGGATGAATGAGACAAGCCTCATTATGGATCGGTTGCAGGAGCTGAACGACCAGGATCCGGCTTATATGCTGATGCGGGTGCAGCTCTTAATTACCCAGGAGCGGACGAATGAAGCCGAGTGGCTTTTGGGACAGGCGGATGAGCTTCTGGCAGGAAACTATAATCCGACCTTATATTGCTATTACATGTACCTTTCTACCCTGTTAAACCGTACCGAAGAGTATATTGACGAGATGGCAGAGCAGGTAGAGAAGATTTTCAAAGAAAATGTGGATGACTGGCGCATTGCATGGCTTCTCATTTACCTTTCGGACGATTATTCACGGAGTCCTTCGAAGAAGTGGATTGTTTTGGAGGAACAGTTTGCCAAGGGAGCAACAAGTCCGGTTCTGTATATTGAGGCGTATCATCTGATTCAGAATAACCCATCGATTTTGATGCAGCTTGACGATTTCGAAATTCAGGTATTGTCCTATGCAGCCAGAAAGCAGCTTCTTACCACAGAGGTGGTGGATCAGATTGTATATCTGGCGAAAAAGCTGCGCGGATATCGGAAGCCGCTTTACCGGATTCTGTGTGTCTGTTATCAGGTACTGCCGACCGATGAAGTGCTGCAGACGATCTGCACCATACTGATTAACGGAAACATTACGACTCCGGAAGCCTTTGCCTGGTATGAAAAGGGCATTGAGAAGGAACTGCGTATTACCCGTCTGTATGAGTACTATATGATGTCTCTGGAGCTTAAGGATGATGTGGTTATTCCGAAAATGGTGCTGATGTACTTTGCCTTTGACAGCAGCCTGGATGGTTTACATAATTCATTCCTATATGCCTATGTCTATCGCAATAAGGCAGTTTATCCGGAACTTTATGAAAGCTACAGGGAGCAGCTGGAACGATTTGTGGTATTCCAGATTTTAAAGAAGAGAAATAACAAATGGCTCGCTTATTTATATAAAAACCTGATTACAGAGGGAATGATTACCGAAGAAGTTTCGGAAGGACTGGTAACCGCTGTTTTCCTGCAGGAGCTGCATCTGAAACGGAAGGATATCAGCAGGGTCTGCGTGATCTATGACAGTCTGAAAGAGGAACAGGCGTATCCGGTTATAGGACAGGTTATGTACCTGCCGTTATATGGAACCAGCTATCGGATTGTACTGGAGGACTTCAGGGGTAACCGTTTTTGCAGGGAGGAAGAATATGAACTGGAACGGCTGATGATTCCGGACAAGATTGCCGGGATGATCGCTCCTTATGTAAAGGATGAGATTTTGTTTGACCTGTGGCTGTGCGAGAAGGGACATCAGCTTCTTCCGGTCAGTGAAAGCAACCAGGAGCATATGAAGCAGATCATGGAATCCCCGCTTGTGAAGGAGTCCATCCAGAAGGAAATCCGCTTAAAGCTTATGCAGTATCATTACGACCACGATCAGATGAATGAGCTGGATGAGGTTTTGAATGAGCTGGAACCGGAGATGATTTTCCGTGACAGCATGTCCCAGATGGTACGCTTTATGGTGATCCGGGGGATGTATGAGAAGGCTTACGAATGGATCAGTATCTGCGGCGGAGAGGGCATTGAAGCGAAGATTATCGTACGGTTGTGCGGGCGTCTCTTAGCCCTTGACGGAATGAAGGAAGATCCGGTCATGACGGCATTGATTTACCGGGCATTCCTTTCCGGAAAGTATGATGAGCTTTTACTGAACTATCTGAACCAGTATTTTAAAGGAACCGTGAAGGAGATGCGTGATGTCTGGAGCACCGCAGAGTCCTTTGGCGTGGATACGCGTTTCATCGAGGAACGGATCTTAATTCAGATGCTGTATACCGGTGCCTTTGTCGGAAATGCAGTAGCCATTTTCCAGAGCTATGTCAAGAAAGGTGCGGACTCTTCGGTAGAGCTTGCATTCTTAGCCCAGTCCTGCTATGACTATTTCGTAAAGGACAAGGTGACCGATCCGTTTATCTTAAACGAGGCAGAGCGGATCTGGGAAGAGGAGCAGGAGCTTCCGATGGTATGCAAGCTTGCCTATACGAAGTTTTATGCCGAGCACAAAGAACAGACCAATGAAAAGGTTTCAAAGAATCTGCTCGTTTTCTTACGGGAGATGGCAGCGGAAAAGATGGTGTTCCCGTTTTACAGGGAATTTGCAGAGAACATTACCTTTATGCATAAATATATGGACAAGACCATGGTGGAATACCACGTCCACGATGGAAACCGTGCGGTGATTCATTACCTGATTGAGCGGGAAGGAAATGCGGAGAATGAGTACCGCAAGGAAGAGATGAAGAACATGTACGGCGGCGTCTGTGTGAAAGAATTCGTCCTGTTCTTCGGAGAACGTCTCCAGTATTATATCGTGGAGATTGAAGACGGGAAGGAACAGCTGAACGAGAGTGGAACGTTCAGCCGGAGTGACACGGACACGAACCAGAAGATCAGCCGGTACAATCTGATCAATGACATTGCCATGGCACGGACATTGAAGGATTACGACACCATGGAAAGCATGCTTTTCGAGTACTATGATTATTCATATTTGTTAAATGAATTATTTTCAATGAAATAGGGGTGGCCCATGCTACAGGAAAACAGGGATTTTGCAGGAAAACGGAATAATGCAAAGATTGTCATCGGGTATGATCTGGGGAGACAGTTTTCGCAGGTGAGCTATTATGCGGTCGGTGATGCGGATCCCTGCACGGTTTCTCCGGTGGCAGGCACTGAGCAGTATAATATTCCTACCGTGTTATGTAAACGGGTTGGTGTAAGCCAGTGGTATTATGGAAAAGAGGCTCTGAAAAATCAGGGTGAAGAAGGAATTCTGGTAGATCGCCTTCTGGAAAAGGCGTTGCAGGGAGAGGAGGTTCTCGTCGAAGATGTGACCTTTGACCCGGTGGCTTTGCTCACCCTGTTTATCAAGCGAAGCCTTGCAACCCTTAATATGCAGGTTTCCATGAACCGTGCGGAGGTGTTTATGTTCACGGTGGAGGAGCTGACTCCGCGTATGGTGGAGGTGTTAGGGAAAGTTGTATCGGGACTGCAGCTTAAATGCCCGCAGATCTGCTTCCAGAGCCATATTGAGAGCTTTTATTATTATATGCTTCACCAGCAGGCAGAGCTTTGGAAAAGAGAAGTATTTGTTTTTGAATATAACGAGGAGCTGAAAACGCTGCGTTTTCAGTGTAACCGGCACACGACCCCCAAGGTGGTGTTTATCGAGCATCTGGATTATCCGGAGATGAAGAGAGTAGTCTGGTCGGAGGATGAGGCAGAGCGCATGGCACAGCAGCAGGAACTGGATGAGCAGTTCGGACAGCTGTGTGAGAGCTGCTTACGGGAGACGGATGTATCGACGGTATTCTTAATCGGAGAGGGCTTTAAGGAGGGATGGACCAGGGAATCCTTAAAGATTCTGTGCCATAACCGGAGAGTGTTTCAGGGAAACAACCTGTATAGCAAAGGAGCCTGCTATGCCGGAATGGAAAAGGTGAATCCGCAGGGAAATACACGCGAATATGTTTACCTTGGAGAAGATAAGCTGAAATCCAATATCGGGATGAAGGCACTGCGCCGTGGTGAGGATTCGTATCTGGCTATTCTGGATGCCGGTGTGAACTGGTATGAGGCGAAGACGGATTTTGACCTGATTCTGGAAAGCGGAAATGTATTGTGCTTTACGATTACGCCGCTGACCGGTGAAAATATTATGGATAAGACGATTACACTTGACGGACTTCCCGAGAGGCCACGTTGTACAACGAGATTGCGGATCCATGCGGAAATGACCACAATTCATACGCTGACGCTGGAAATTACTGACATGGGCTTCGGAGAGCTCTTTAAGAGCAGCGGCCGGGCATGGACGCACACCCTGCAGGTATGAGGGGCCGGTATTTGTAACCACATGAGTAAAACTACGTTGCGTTAGCAACGGTTTTACGAATGGTGTTCTGAATAGTTACCGGTATTTTAGATAACAGAAAGGAATTCAGATGATAAGCCGAGTATTAATCTGTACAGGAAAATATGCCAACGAACCCTATCATTTAGAGAAGGTCTGTGTGAATGTATACTGCGTGGAAGAGCTGTGTTACCTGTTTGCGAACAACCCGTTTATGATTAACACAGAAATCATGGATAAGCGCCTTCCGGAATGGCTGCGGGAACAGTGTGGTCTTCCTAAGCTGGCAGACCAGCTTACGCTTGCCATGAAAAAAGGAATCCAAGCGGGAGAATTTGTTGACATAATTATTAATTATGTCAACTATTGCACCGAGGCAGAAATTGCACAAATGGATGAAATTCTGAAAAGCAATGCCGGATTAAATGATTTTGAACGGAAGAAGAAGCAGGCAGATTACCTGTTACAGAATAACCGGCATTTGATGGCACTTAGGGAATATGAAGAGCTGAACCGGGATCTGCCCGATACCGAGAATGCCCTGAGGCCTGCCATTTATCATAATATGGGGTATGCTTATGCAGGACTTTTCATGTTCGATATTGCGGCGAAATATTATAAGCGTGCCTATGAGATGTCGAAGGACGAAGAGTCGGGATTGCAATATTTATCTTCCTTACGGAGCTATCTGTCGGAGGAAGAATACATTCGTTTTATTGCGGAGCATTCCGAATACCATGAGCTTTCGCTGGCACTTGAAAAGAAGATTACAACGGCGAAGGGAGAGTTCGAGGCTTCACGTGAAAACCGGATGCTGTCGGCACTGAAGATTTATAAGGAAGAGGGAAATGTGGCTTCCTATTACGAAGAAATTGATAAGATTATCTATCGGTTGAAGGAAGATTATCTGCAGCTCGTTGAGGAATAAGAATGGGTTTATTACAACGGATTTTTAACTGGAAAAAGGATTACGGGGACGAGGAGACCTATGAAGTCGAGGAATGGAATGAGATTGTCTACGACCGTGACGATTTACAGATCCATAACCGGAAGCAGCGTGAGGAATATGTCCGGGGATGTTTGGAGCAGATTGCGGAGGCGTCCCGGGAGGTAGAGAATCTCCAGCATGAATATCAGGTGGTAACCTCGCATCTTAAGGACATCGAAGAGATTGAGGCACTGCCGGAGAATGAAAGCTGTCTGTTAATGGAATGTGCCAGGCGGATGGATACCCTTGAGAAGCAGCAGTCCGGCTACAGGGAACGCAAAAACCGGATGCCGGATGAGAAATTCTATCAGATGGAAAGTATGGAAGAGGAAGTGCAGGAGGCGTATGAGAAGCTTGAAAAGGCCGAAGAATACCAGAACCTGATCAGGCGGGATCTGCGCCGGCTCGACAGTGAACGGCAGGCCTACGGCTTCCGGAAGATCGAGCTGCGGCATCTCATGAAGGATACCCGTTCTATGACGATTGTCTGTGCAACAGCAGTGGTCTTCTGCCTGTTTTTACTCTTACTTTTGCAGTATGTATTTTCATTTGACGTGAAGATCGGCTATCTGGCGGTCGGAGGAATCGGGGCACTTGCCATTACCTCCATTTTCTTAAAATATAACGATGCCGTACGGGAGCTTTCCCAGGTGGAGAGCGGGATTACAAGACTGATCCGGCTGCAGAATACGGTGAAGATCCGGTATGTGAACAATACGCATCTGCTTGACTATCTTTATATGAAATACAATGTCAAAAGCGCACAGGAGCTTGGACGGGATTATAAGCAGTATCTTGAAGAAAAGGACGAACGTCATAATTATAAACAGGCAGAGATCGAACTGGATTCCACCCAGCAGGAGCTGTTACATATCCTGCGCCGGTATCAGGTGAAAGATCCGATGATCTGGCTGCATCAGACACAGGCACTCCTTGATAAGAAGGAAATGGTTGAGATCCGACATAATCTGATTATCCGCAGACAGTCCCTGCGCCGCAGAATGGATTATAACAAGGAAGTCATTGCCGGAAAGGCGAAAGCAGAAGTGAAGGATCTGGTGGAAAATTATCCGAAATATGCCAGGGAAATTCTGAGCATCGTGGCAGAATATGATAAAGATTAATGTTTTCGTACAGCAGCCGGACACTTGATACTTGACTTTCCTTAGTGTGCATGATAGCATGAGTATCGAACGTGCTTTATCATGCTAAAGAAGTAGCGTGGTACATGACTAACCTGTAAATACAGGACTAAGGAAGGATGGAGAGATTATGAAAAAGTTACTCGCAGTTTCTATTGCAGCCGTAATGATGACCGGATTACTGGCTGGATGCGGTGCCAAGGAGACCACCGCACAGGATACAACGGCACAGGAAGACACTACACAGACTGAGGCCGCACAGACCGATGCCGGGCAGACCGATGACACACAAAATGACAGTGAACAGGCAGAGGCTTCCACAGAAGGAAGAACCTTTACCGTTGGCTTTGATGCTGAGTTCCCGCCTTATGGCTATATGGATGAAAACGGTGAATATACCGGATTTGACTTGGAGCTTGCCGCAGAGGTATGCAACCGCAACGGATGGACACTCGTAAAACAGCCGATCGACTGGGATGCCAAGGATATGGAATTAAGTTCCGGCTCCATTGACTGTATCTGGAACGGATTTACCATGAACGGACGTGAAGATCAGTACACGTTCACGGTTCCTTATGTAGATAACAGTCAGGTATTTGTCGTAAAGGCAGATTCCGGAATTACATCTCCTGCAGATCTTGCAGGTAAGATCGTCGGAGTACAGAAGGATTCTTCCGCGTTGGCAGCCCTTGAAGGAGATGCGGCAGATCTGGCAGCAACCTTTGCAGAGCTGACACAGTTTGCGGATTATAATACCGGGTTCCTGAATTTAGATGCAGGCGCTGTGGATGCGATTGCCGTAGATATCGGAGTTGCAGATTACCAGCTGGAATCAAGAGGGGATGGCTTCGTGATCCTCGATGAAAAGCTGGCAACCGAACAGTATGGTATCGGCTTTAAGCTTGGCAACACGGAATTAAAGGATCAGGTAGAATCCACCCTGCTTGAAATGGCAGAGGATGGAACCTTTATGGAAATTGCAAAGAAGTATGGCTTGGAGGACAGCGTTTGCTTAGGCAAATAAAGAAGTGTTCCGGGGGCAGAATGCAGATTCTGCCCCTGAATAGTTATGTTGCCATGCATATGAGAAAATGATCCGGTGGATCATTTTTGAGTTAACTTATACACACAGGAGTAAGGTATGAATTTTCAGACGATTATATTGCAATTGGGACAGGGAATGGTAGTAACGGTAGAAATCTTTTTTCTGACGTTACTTTTTTCGTTACCGCTGGGACTTTTGGTGGCTTTTGGAAGAATGTCAAAAAATGTGTTGCTAAAAGGTATCAGTAAGATATATATTTCTATTATGAGAGGCACGCCGCTGATGCTGCAGCTGATTGTGGTATACTTCGGACCGTACTATCTATTTGGCAGTAACCTGAAGGGATACCGGTTCCCTGCGATCATTATTGCCTTTGCGGTGAACTATGCGGCATACTTTGCAGAGATTTACCGTGGAGGAATTGAATCCATGCCGGTCGGACAGTATGAGGCCGCAGAAATCCTTGGATATGGAAAGGTGCAGACCTTTTTCAAGATCATTTTTCCACAGGTGATGAAGCGGATTCTGCCGTCCATTACGAATGAAACGATTACCCTGGTGAAGGATACGTCTCTTGCCTTTGTTTTGTCGCAGGCAGAGATGTTCACGCTGGCCAAGCAGATTGCAGCCGCCGAAACGAGCATTATGCCGCTGATGGCAGCCGGTGTATTTTACTATATTTTTAATCTGCTTGTGGCAGCGATTATGGAACGGATTGAGAAATCCATGGACTATTATCATTAGGAGGCAGCCGGAATGAATGAGACTTTATTACAGATGAATCATATCAGAAAGCATTTCGGTGACCTGCATGTACTGGAGGACATTTCCTTGGAGGTACACCGCGGAGAGGTGGTTTCGATTATCGGACCGTCCGGTTCCGGAAAGTCCACGCTCCTTCGATGTGCAACGTTACTTGAAAAGATGGATGGGGGAGACCTGATTTATCTTGGGGAAGCAGCAGCGAAGGAAGAAAATGGAAGGTGCGTATATGCTTCCAGGGCGAAATTAAAGCAGATCCGGAAGTACTTCGGACTGGTCTTCCAGAATTTTAATCTGTTTCCGCATTATACCGTATTGAAGAATATTACAGACGCCCCCGTCTGTGTCGATAAAGTACCGAAGGAAGAGGCCGTGGAGAGAGCCAGGAAGCTTTTAGAGCAGCTGGGGCTTGCCGACAAGGCAGATGCCTATCCGTGCCAGCTTTCCGGAGGACAGCAGCAGAGAGTTTCGATTGCAAGGGCACTGGCCCTGCAGCCCCAGATTCTCTTTTTTGATGAACCGACATCCGCACTTGATCCGGAGCTTACGGTGGAGGTGCTTAAGGTCATTAAGGAACTGGCAAAGCAGCATATGACCATGATCATCGTGACTCATGAAATGCAATTTGCGAAAGAAGTATCGGACAAGATCATTTTCATGGAAGACGGTCATATTAAACTGCAGGGAACTCCGGAAGAGATCTTTGCTTCGGAAAATGAACGGGTGAAGGAATTTATCGGAAAACTGAACGCCTGATCGGATTTTATTGCCTGTAAAGAACATTGGGAAACCGATGTTTTTTCAGATATACAAACTTTGTAACTATTCAGAAATTTCACGCATGAATGGAGGATAATCATGAAAAAAATGGAACAGCTTTATGAAGGAAAGGCAAAGAAGGTATTTGCAACAGAGGATCCGGATGTTGTTATCGTGGATTACAAGGATGATGCAACTGCCTTCAACGGCGAAAAGAAGGGAACCATCGTAGGAAAGGGTGCCATCAATAACCGTATGACCAATCACGTATTTAAGCTTCTGGAAAAGGAAGGGGTACCGACCCATCTGATCGAGGAACTGAGTGACCGTGAAACTGCTGTAAAAAAGGTTGATATTGTACCTTTAGAGGTTATTATCCGTAATGTGGCTGCAGGAAGCTTCAGCAAGCGTCTTGGAGTACCGGAGGGAACCCCCTTTAAAGAGCCTACCATTGAGTTCAGTTATAAAAATGATGCCTTGGGCGATCCGCTGATCAACAGCTACTTCGCTGTTGCCCTGGAACTTGCAACCTGGGAGGAGATCGATACCATCAAAAAGTATGCATTTAAGGTAAATGAAGTACTGAAGGCTTATTTCCTGCAGGCAGATATCAAGCTCATTGACTTTAAGATCGAGTTTGGACGCTTTCACGGAGAAATCCTGTTAGCAGATGAAGTATCTCCGGATACCTGCCGTCTGTGGGATGTCCACACCAATGAAAAGCTGGACAAGGATCGTTTCCGTCGTGACCTTGGAAATGTAGAAGAAGCTTACAACGAAGTGTTCAAGAGACTTGGACTTGCATAGGAGGAAGGGAATGAGTACAGACAGATATGTAAGCCCTTTGTCGGAGCGTTATGCCAGTAAGGACATGCAGTATATCTTTTCTCCGGATATGAAGTTCCGTACCTGGCGTAAGCTCTGGATTGCTCTCGCAGAGACCGAAATGGAACTGGGACTTTCCCAGGATGGAAAGCCGGTCATTACCAAAGAACAGATTGATGAATTAAAGAGCCATGCCGATGATATCAACTATGATGTGGCCAAAGCAAGAGAAAAGGAAGTGCGCCACGATGTCATGAGCCACGTTTATGCTTACGGACAGCAGTGCCCGAAGGCTGCCGGCATTATCCACCTTGGCGCAACAAGCTGCTATGTGGGTGATAATACCGATATTATCGTGATGACAGAAGCACTCCGTCTTGTGAAGAAAAAGCTCGTTAATGTTTTAAAAGAGCTTGCAGACTTCGCAGATAAATACAAGGCACAGCCGACACTGGCATTTACCCATTTCCAGCCGGCACAGCCGACTACCGTCGGAAAGCGTGCTACCTTATGGATGCAGGAATTCTGCCTGGATCTCGAGGATCTTGACCATGTGCTTTCGGGGATGAAGCTTCTTGGCTCCAAGGGAACCACAGGAACGCAGGCTTCTTTCCTTGAACTGTTCAACGGAGATCAGGAGACCATCGACAAGATTGATCCGATGATCGCACAGAAGATGGGCTTTAAGGAATGCTATCCGGTTTCCGGACAGACCTATTCCCGCAAAGTGGATACGAGAGTTGCCAATGTCCTTGCAGGAATTGCAGCCAGTGCCCATAAGATGTCCAATGATATCCGTCTGCTGCAGCACCTTAAGGAGGTGGAAGAGCCGTTTGAAAAGAACCAGATCGGATCTTCTGCCATGGCCTATAAGAGAAACCCGATGAGAAGTGAACGGATTGCATCTCTTTCCCGTTACGTGATGATCGATGCGCTGAATCCGGCAATTACCTCTGCAACCCAGTGGTTTGAGCGTACATTGGATGATTCTGCCAATAAGAGACTATCCATTCCGGAAGCGTTCCTTGCAATTGACGGAATCCTGGACCTGTGTCTTAATGTTGTCGATGGGTTGGTGGTTTATCCGAAGGTCATTGAGAAGCATATGTTAAGCGAGCTTCCGTTTATGGCAACCGAGAATATCATGATGGATGCCGTAAAGATGGGTGGAAACCGTCAGGAACTGCATGAAAAGATCCGTGAGTTATCCATGGAAGCCGGTAAGAATGTGAAGCAGGAAGGAAAGGAAAACAATCTTTTGGAGCTGATTGCGGCAGATCCCGAATTCCATATGACTCTTGAAGACTTACAGAAGACTATGGAGCCGTCCCGTTATGTGGGGCGTTCCAGAGAACAGGTAGAAGCGTTCTTAAGAAAGGTGATTTCGCCGATCTTACAGGATAACCGGGATTTACTTGGCGTAAAGGTTGAGATCAATGTATAAATAAATCATGAGGGTAGTTTTAAGGAAAGGAATATATTTATGGGTGGATTTTTTGGCGTAGCGTCAAAGAAGGATTGCGTATTTGACTTGTTTTTCGGTACGGACTACCATTCCCATCTGGGAACCAGAAGGGCAGGTATGGCCGTATATAATAAAGAGACCGGTTTTGAAAGAGCCATTCACAATATTGAGAATGCGCCTTTCCGGACTAAGTTTGACAAGGATGTAAATGAAATGCAGGGTTACCTGGGAATCGGCTGTATTTCAGATTATGAACCACAGCCTCTGCTTGTGCGTTCTCATCATGGTACTTATGCGATCATGACCGTTGGTAAGATCAATAACGTGGAAGCTATCGTTGAAAAGCTGTTTTCCTCGGGACATTCCCATTTCCTTGAAATGAGCGGCGGGGATATCAATGCAACCGAGCTTGTGGCAGCCATTATCAATCAGAAGGACAATCTGATCGAAGGTCTGCAGTATGTGCAGGAAGTGATTGATGGTTCCATGACAGTGGTGCTGCTGACACCCAAGGGAATTTATGCTTCCAGAGACCGGCTTGGGAGAACGCCGGTTGTAGTTGGAAAAAAGGAGGATGCTTACTGTATTTCCTTTGAAAGCTTTGCCTATCTGAACCTCGGTTATGTGGATGAAAAGGAGTTAGGCCCCGGAGAAATCGTTATTGTGACGCCGGAATCAGTAACGTCACTGGTTTCACCAGGTAAGGATATGAAGATCTGTACCTTTCTCTGGGTATATTACGGTTATCCGTCTTCTTCCTACGAGGGCATCAGTGTAGAGAAGATGCGTTACAACTGTGGTGCACTCCTTGCAAAGAGGGATGATGTGCATCCGGATAATGTGGCTGGTGTTCCGGATTCTGGTGTAGCACATGCAATCGGATATTCCAATGCGTCCGGAATTCCCTTTTCCAGACCGTTTATCAAGTATACGCCAACGTGGCCTCGTTCCTTTATGCCGACGATCCAGAGTCAGCGGAATATGATTGCAAAGATGAAGCTGATTCCGGTACATGACCTGATCAAGGACAAGAGCCTTCTGCTGATTGACGATTCCATTGTACGTGGTACACAGCTTCGGGAAACAACCGAATTCCTGTACCAGAGCGGAGCGAAAGAAGTACATATCCGTACGGCATGCCCACCGTTATTATATGGATGTAAGTATCTGAATTTCTCACGTTCTTCATCCGAGATGGAACTGATTACCAGAAGAACGATTAAGGAAATGACCGGAAATGCAGCTGATGTGAATTTAAGTGCGTATTCCAATCCGGACTCTTTCGAGTATCAGGAGATGGTAAAGCGGATCGGCGTACAGTTGAACTTTACTTCCTTACGGTTCCACCGTCTGGATGACATGATTGCATCTGTTGGAATCGACCGCTGCAGGCTCTGTACCTACTGCTGGGATGGCAGGGAATAAGAAAGATATGGGACAAAAGCAATAGACATTTTAACAAAAGTGCTTAAAAATTAAGCAAAATTAAGACAATGTATAAATTTCATGCATTGTCTTTTTTTTGTCCATTTATCTTTAAAAACAGTTTATGTATTCTGAAATCAAGAGAACAAGATAACACGAAAGCGTGAACCGGGGATCGGGGATCTGTTATATTTTACAAAAGAAGCAGGAGGATACGAAGATGGGAGCTATGACACATGCAGCAGGAAGAGCTGCGTTTGGTACTGCACTGGACGTTACCTTAAAGAACCTCAATAAAAATCCTGAGGGTGAAATCGTAAAGCTGATTGACCTGATGCAGAAATATATGGATGGCGAAAAAATTGATATTGATTATGATAAGGCAAAGCAGATGGTCTGTGATCAGGACGGAACCCTAAACAAATATATTCATCGTCTCTTAGATGAGGTCGATCCATATGTATTAAAAATGACAGCTCTAAACCTTGGCTATGAAGCCTTTTTTCATGGAACGAAGACGATCCGGAAGATAAGAGAGGTACAGAAGTGCAACATTCCGTGGCTGATTCTGATGGACCCGACCAGTGCCTGCAATCTGCATTGTACCGGATGCTGGGCAGCAGAGTATGGCAACCGTCTGAACCTGACCTTCAAGGAAATGGACGATATCATCACACAGGGAAAGGAGCTCGGAATTTACTTCTATATGTTTACAGGCGGAGAACCGCTGGTTCGTAAGGATGATATTTTAAGACTGTGTGAAAAGCATCATGATTGTGCGTTCCTTGCTTATACAAACGGTACTCTGGTGAATGAAGCGCTTTGTCGGGAGATGGTAAGGCTTGGAAACCTTTATCTGGCGATCAGTCTGGAAGGATTCTCAGAGGTGAATGACCTGCGTCGTGGAACAGGAGTGTTTGAGAAGGTGATGCAGGCGATGGATCTGCTGAAGGAGTATGGATTAATCTTCGGAACATCCATCTGCTATACTTCACAGAATATTGAAACCGTAACCAGTGATGAATTCATTGATCTGATAGTGGAAAAGGGATGCCGCTATTCTCTGTACTTTCATTACATGCCGGTAGGAAACGATGCGGCTGTGGAGCTTCTTCCTACCATGGAGCAGAGAAAATATATGCGTGAGCGTGTACGTGAAATCCGTAATATGACACATGGCAAGGGCATCTTTACCATGGACTTCCAGAATGATGGAGAATATGTTGGCGGATGTATTGCCGGTGGACGGAATTATTTCCATATCAATGCGAACGGTGATGCAGAGCCTTGTGTATTCATTCATTACTCAAATGCCAACATCCGGACAAGCAGTCTGCTTGAGATCCTGCACTCCCCGCTGTTTATGGCATATTATAATAACCAGCCGTTCAATGAGAATCATTTAAGACCCTGCCCGATGCTGGAAAATCCGGAGATTTTGCAGCACATGGTAAAGGAAACCGGAGCAAAGTCCACCGATCTCCAGTCCCCGGAAACGGCAGAGCATTTATGTGAGAAGTGCCATGCTTACGCCAAGCAGTGGGCACCGGAAGCAGAAAAGCTTTGGAATGCAACGCCGCACAAGAAGCCGAGCTATGAGAACTATAAGAAGGCAGATTAAGAAGAATGGGAAGAAAATGGGATTCAGAACTACTGTAGGAATTCCATATAAAATGGTTTCAAGTGGTCTGTAACTGAGTCGTTGTAATAGTTATGAGTCATATGATATGAAGAAAGGATACATGAAGAGAGAAAAAGGAAAAGGGAAGAAAAGAAAATATAGCGGAATCATCAGTCTGCTGCTGGTAGGGATCCTGCTGGCAGCAGCGCTGGTTTTTTACCGGGATTCTTTAGAAGACATTATAAGTGGAATTCGGGCATTGTCTTTCTATGAGATTGTCATATGCTGTCTGCTTGCAGGTGGCTTTTTCTTTATGGAAGGAGCCGTCATGCAGGGCGTGGTACGGTTATCCGGAAACGCTTATCCGCTGTGGGAGTCGATAAAAGTAGCCTATTGCTGTGAATTTTACCGCCTGATTACATTGGGGAGCGGATCAGGAATTGCACAGATTTATTATCTGTCAAAAAAAGATATTCCACCGGCACAGGGA
This sequence comes from Bacteroidaceae bacterium, assembly GCA_963650485.1. Lineage (GTDB taxonomy): Bacteria > Bacillota > Clostridia > Lachnospirales > Lachnospiraceae > Suilimivivens. The sequence goes on along the minus strand of CAVJLN010000010.1, from coordinate 19,560 downwards.
ACGGGCATTTCGATGCTTCAGTTTGTGTTAAAGAAAATTGCCGTGATGCTTCTTGGTGTGAGCGGATTTCTGTTCCTGCTTACATCCGGGAAAATGGATGAGATCTGTACATCTTATGGGAAATATATGGTGGTGGGTGTTCTCATCACCTTTGTGATTGTGGTGGTCATGCTTTCTGTTGCAGCTTCTTCTAAGGTGCTGCAATTTGTGAACTGGGGATGTGATAAGCTGTCCGGGAAATTCCCTTCTTTACAGAAAACACTGCAGAAGGGCAAAGAACAGGCCGGGCTTTTAAATGATACCGGGAAGGTGGTCTTTCGGAAAAAGGGCGGCTTCCTTCTGGTTTTGCTTAAAAGTATGGGGATGCTTCTTATGGTGTATCTCATTCCGGCCTATATGTTCCGTGGACAGGAGTTCCCGGATTTCTTCTTAAATGTGTGCCTGATGGCAGTTGCCTATATGCTTGCAGGTGTGATTCCGGCGCCCTCCGGAATCGGTTCGCTGGAATTCGTTTTCCTTCTCCTGTTTGGGTTCTTCTTACCGGAATCCGTGACCGTACCGGCAATTCTGGTATTCCGTTTCGTGACCTGGATCGTCCCATTTGCAATTGGCGGACTTATTGTGCTCTTGCAGAGAATTAATGAGGTGATGTATAATGTAATGAGCCCAAAGAAAACCAAGCGGCTGTGAAACAGACATTTGGTTTTCGGGGCTCATTAACGAGCAAATATCCTGCGAAGCAGACCATATAAACGAACGGAGAGAAGAGAACAAAGATGGGAAAGATCATAATTCAAAATGAAACCACAAAGGATCCAATCAGTCTGATCGGGCGTGAGGCCGGTGTATGCTGGGGAGCCGACATCACGAAAGAAGACCGTAACTATAAGAGAGGACTGGACTGCCTTTCTTCCGGACACGGAAGAACCTGGGAGTATCCGCAGGTTTACATGATTCTCGAAGGATATTCCGCAAGAGTGATCCGTGAATTATATACCCATATCGGAGGCAGCCCGACAAGACTGCAGGCTTCTACCAGATATATCAATTATCAGAAGGGCTTTCCATATGTGACGCCGCCGACGATTGCTGGTAATGAAGAGGCGAAAGCGATTTATGAGCATGCCATGGAAGAGATTCTTACGGCAATGCAGAAGCTGGAAGCGATGGAGCTGCCGCGTGAGGATGTGGGTATGCTTCTTCCGCTTGGAATGGAAAGCAAGGTGGTACTTCGTACCAATTTAAGGAATCTCGTGGATATGTCTCATCAGAGACTCTGTACGAGAGCATATTGGGAGTTTCGCCGGCTGATGAACGATATGAAGGCGGAACTCAGTAATTACTCGGAAGAGTGGAAGTTCTTAACCGAGAATTATTTTCAGCCGAAGTGTGAGGTTACCGGATTCTGTACCGAGACAAAGTGCTGTGGACGGAAGCCCAAGAAGGAAGTGTAATTTTCCGGTAACTGAATAGACAATAATTTTAGTTGTGTGTAATAGGACAGCATGGAAGGGATTCTGTGCTGTCTGTTTTTGTTGGGATAGATGCAAAAGAATTACAGAATAGACAATATTTGAAAGCCGACATAGAATGGTCTGTTGCCTTTTTCTTGACAAATAATGTCTGTAAGGGTATACTTCAATAGGTAAAAGCGTTAAAGTGCAAAAGAACAACATAATGAGTATACACAACAAAAAGAGTTATCGAACAACAAAGGAGCAGGAAAATGACAATTGTAGATGTATTGGAACAGAACAGCAGAAGTTATGGGGATGAGGTCTGTCTGGTGGAAATTAATCCGGAGGTCAAAGAGATCCGGAGAGTTACCTGGAAGGAGTATGAACTGATAGAACCCAATCCGATGACCCATTATCGCAGGGAGATTACATGGCGGGTATTTGATGAGAAGGCGAACCGGTTTGCCAACCTGCTGATTTCAAGGGGAATTAAGAAGGGGGACAAGGTGGCAATTCTGTTAATGAACTGCCTGGAATGGCTGCCGATTTATTTCGGAATTATGAAAACGGGAGCGCTTGCCGTTCCACTGAACTTCCGTTATGCGCCGGATGAAATCCAGTATTGTGTAGAAAAGGCCGAGGCTGATGTACTGGTATTCGGACCTGAATTTATCGGGCGTGTGGAGGAGATTGCAGATGAAATCATCCGCAACCGCCTATTGTTCTTCGTAGGAGATAATTGTCCGACCTTTGCAGAGGATTACAGTTCACTGACTTCAAACTGTTCCAGTGTGGCACCGAAGATTCCTCTTACAGAACAGGATGATGCGGCAATTTATTTTTCTTCCGGAACAACGGGATTCCCGAAAGCAATCTTACATAATCATGAAAGTCTGATCCACGCCTGCCGTGTGGAGCAGAATCATCACGGACAGACTAGGGACGATGTGTTCCTGTGCATTCCTCCGTTATATCATACGGGTGCGAAGATGCACTGGTTCGGTTCTCTTTTGTCCGGAAGCAGGGCGGTTCTGTTAAAGGGAACCAGACCGGAATACATATTGGATGCGATATCCAAAGAAAAGTGTACGATCGTGTGGCTTTTAGTTCCGTGGGCACAGGATATTCTGGAAGCATTAGACAGCGGAAGAGTGAAGCTGGAGGATTATGATCTGTCTCAATGGAGACTCATGCATATCGGCGCACAGCCGGTACCGCCGAGCCTGATCAAGCACTGGAAGCGTTATTTCCCGAACCATCAGTATGATACCAACTATGGCTTAAGTGAGTCCATCGGTCCCGGATGTGTTCATCTTGGAGTAGAAAATATTGATAAAGTTGGCGCGATCGGTAAGCCGGGCTTTGGCTGGAAGGTTAAGATTGTGGACGAAAAACGGAATGAGGTTCCACAGGGAGAGGTTGGCGAGCTTGCGGTTAAGGGACCCGGAGTAATGACCTGTTATTATAATGATGAAGAAGCAACGAAGGAAGTCATGGATGGCGAAGGCTGGCTTTATACCGGTGACATGGCACAGATGGATGAGGACGGCTTCATCTTCCTGGTAGACCGTAAAAAGGATGTCATTATCAGTGGTGGCGAGAACATTTATCCGGTACAGATCGAGGATTTCCTGCGCAACATAGATGCCATTCATGATGTGGCAGTCATTGGTATTCCGGATAAACGTCTGGGCGAGACGACCCTTGCCGTGATTGAGTTAAAGCCGGATAAATCCTGTACGGAGGAAGAAGTGAATGAGTTCTGCCAGAAGCTTCCCCGTTACAAACGGCCGCATAAGGTTGTATTTGCTGACATTCCGAGAAATCCTACCGGTAAGATTGAGAAGCCGAAGCTTCGTGAACAGTACTGCGGAATGCGTCTGGTAGAAGCACAGAACCGTAGCTGATGCAAGGCACGTTTTATATTGTTCTGTTATGCGGTTTACATAACTAAAGAGGATATAGAAAGGCAAAAGAGGAGAGAGTTATGATTATCAAAATATTAATGCTGGTAATTTTCTTTGGGGTGATGCTGGCAATTGGTTTTTACTGTAGAAAGCATGCAACAGATGTGAATGGATTCGTACTTGGCGGACGGAGCGTCGGTCCGTGGCTTACCGCTTTTGCTTACGGAACCTCGTACTTTTCAGCAGTTATTTTCGTAGGATATGCCGGACAGTTTGGATGGAAATACGGAATCGCTTCGACCTGGATCGGAATTGGTAATGCTTTGCTGGGCTCGATGCTTGCCTGGGTGGTTTTAGGAAGAAGAACCCGTGTTATGACACAGCACTTAGACAGTGCGACCATGCCGGAATTTTTTGGCACACGTTTCCAGTCCAAGAATTTAAAGATTGCGGCATCCGTGATCGTATTCGTATTTCTGATTCCATATACGGCATCGCTTTATAATGGGTTATCCCGATTGTTCGGAATGGCGTTTCATATTGATTATGCGGTATGTATTCTGGTAATGGCGGTATTGACAGGTGTCTATGTGGTAGCAGGCGGTTACATGGCAACGGCAATCAATGATTTCCTGCAGGGACTTATCATGCTGTTTGGTATTGTTGTGGTAATTGCAGCCGTATTAAAAAGTAACGGTGGTTTCCTAGAAGCTTTGAATGGACTTGCCAATGTAGAGGATGCGGCCGTGTCTACGCAGCCCGGTGTGTTTGCGTCCTTCTTTGGACCGGATTCGCTTAACCTGCTTTGTGTGGTTGTATTGACATCCCTCGGAACCTGGGGACTTCCGCAGATGGTGCAGAAGTTCTATGCGATCAAGAGTGAGGCTTCTATCAAAAAGGGAACCATTATTTCTACTTTATTTGCCGTTGTGGTATCCGGAGGATGCTATTTCCTTGGTGGATTCGGAAGACTGTACAGCAGCCAGATTGACATCGCAGCAGATGGTTATGATGCCGTGATCCCGGCAATGCTTTCCAATCTCCCGGATCTTCTCATGGGACTTGTAGTGATTCTGGTACTATCCGCTTCCATGTCAACGTTATCTTCTCTTGTTATGGCATCGAGTTCAACACTGACGCTGGATGTATTAAAGGATCATATCGTGAAAGACATGGATGAAAAGAAGCAGGTGTTCATTATGCGGCTTCTGATCGTGGTATTTATTGCAATTTCCGTAGTGATTGCAATCGTGCAGTATAAGAGCAACGTGACCTTTATCGCACAGCTCATGGGAGTATCGTGGGGCGCACTGGCAGGAGCATTCCTCGCACCGTTCCTGTATGGCTTATATTGGAAAAAGACAACCAGGGCTGCCTGCTATGTCAGCTTTGTATTTGGTGTCGGTGTGATGACACTGAATCTGTTCTTTAGAAGCTCCTTCCCGACGGTATTGCAGTCTCCGATTAATGCAGGAGCGTTCGCTATGGTGGCAGGTCTGATTCTTGTACCGGTTGTCAGCCTTTTCACCAAAAAGCCGGAGGAAAAATGGGTAGAAGATACCTTTGCCTGCTACGATCGTAAGATCGAGGTTCCGGTAAAACAGTCGTTGAACGAGTAAAGGGATGAAATAATGCCTTTTATAAAAACAGGCCTTATTTTGTTACAAATTTGCCATAACAGTTCAGTCATGCCCATTCATAAGTTGCCGGATTGTACGGATTGGATAAATATACGTGCTTTCCGGCAACTTATTTCATGTCGGGCGTCTGCCCTATAGAAAGGATTGTACAAGCTGCCCGTAGTGAACAAGCTCCCATGGGTCATCTTGCACAATCCTTTCTGCATGGCTGAACTGTTACCATATTTGCCGGGAATCTTAAAAAAATTACTTCCCTTTTGGAAATGGATGTTGTATAATCATTTTATTGTATGACAAATCATTTGCAATTCGTAAGAAAATTCCCTTTTGAAATGTAATAATTGTATACAGTTTTCATAGATTTTGGAGGAGAATATGAGAGAAAAGTATGAATCTTTAGCACTTGCTGATTTAAAAGCAGTAGCAAAGGCAAGAGGTCTACGGGGTATTTCTGCCATGAAGAAGGACGAGCTGGTAGAGGCAATGCTGGCTGCGGATGAAAAGGATAAAGCAGAAGGTAAGACAGTAGCACAGCCGAAGGGCGTGATGACTTCAAAGACCGCAGACCGTAAGGAAACAAAGAGCAAAGAAGAGGGTAAAGGAAAGGAAGAATCCAAGGGTAAGGAAGAGAAGGAAGCTTCCGGAAAGACCGAGGAAGAGAAGACCATCGAAGAACTGGACAGCGGAATCAGTGCACATGGTATTCTGGAGGTTATGCCGGATGGATTCGGATTTATCCGTTGCGAGAACTATCTTCCCGGTGAGAACGACGTTTATGTGGCTCCGAGTCAGATCCGCCGTTTCGGACTGAAGACCGGTGATATTCTGGAAGGAAATACCAGAGTGCGCACACAGGGTGAGAAGTTTGCCGCACTGTTATATGTGAAGACCATCAATGGCTATACGCCGGAAGAGAGTTCCAAACGTTATAATTTTGAAGATATGACACCGATTTTCCCGAATGAACGTCTGCATCTGGAAATGCCGGGTGCAAGTGTGGCGATGCGTGTTATGGATCTGATTAGTCCGGTTGGTAAGGGACAGAGAGGTATGATCGTATCCCCTCCGAAGGCTGGTAAGACAACCCTCTTAAAGGATGTTGCGAAATCCGTAAAACGTAATTCTCCGGAGGTACACCTTATCATTCTGCTGATTGATGAACGTCCGGAGGAAGTAACTGATATCAAAGAAGCAATTGAAGGACCGAATGTAGAAGTTATTTACTCTACTTTCGATGAACTTCCGGAGCATCATAAACGTGTATCGGAAATGGTAATTGAGCGTGGTAAGCGTCTGGTAGAGCATGGAAAGGATGTTGTAATCCTGATTGACAGTATCACACGACTGGCAAGAGCCTATAACCTGATCGTTCCTCCGAGCGGAAGAACCTTATCCGGTGGTCTGGATCCTGCTGCATTACATATGCCGAAGCGGTTCTTTGGTGCAGCGAGAAACATGCGTGAAGGCGGATCCCTAACGGTTCTGGCAACCGCCCTGGTAGATACCGGATCCAAGATGGATGATGTGGTCTACGAGGAATTTAAAGGAACCGGCAACATGGAATTAATGCTTGACAGGAAGCTGTCCGAGAAGAGAATCTTCCCGGCCATTGATATTCCGAGATCCAGTACCCGTCGTGAAGACCTGTTGTTATCCGGGGACGAGCTTGATGCCATGAATATCATCCGTAAGGCCCTGAATGGATTAAAGCCGGAAGAGTCCCTGGACAAGATTCTGGATCTGTTTGCAAAAACAAGAAACAATCAGGAATTTGTTAATATGGTTAAGAAGATCAAATGGTTATAAAAAGTGCTTGCAAAGGCATGATACCTATGATATACTTAAAAAGCTGTTTCGTAGGAAACACAGTGGATGAGAACAGAAAATATGAGAAATGATAATAGAGAGGTGAAATTATGAGAGAAGGAATCCATCCTGATTATTATCAGGCAACTGTAACTTGCAACTGTGGCAACACTTTTGTAACAGGTTCAACAAAGGAAGATATTCACGTTGAAGTTTGTTCCAAATGTCATTCATTCTACACAGGTCAGCAGAAGGCTGCAAGAACTGACGGACGTATTGATAAGTTCAATAAGAAGTATGGCGTAGCAGGCAAATAGTGAAACGATGAAGGTTGAGGTGTTACATCATCTCAACCTTTTTTGTGTATGAGTAGAGCACTTAATGAGAGTGAGCGTAAGAGAAACTCGAATTTAGTGCGAACCATACCGATACACTTAATGAAGGTGAGTCGAAGACGAGACCTGAATTTAGTGGAGTCGGTAGAGTACACTTAGTGAAAGCGCAGCTTGAACTTAGTGTGAACCAGTCCGGAACACTTAACGAATGCAAGCGGAACGCGAAGCATGAGTTTAGTGAGAGGGATAAGTCTTGAATTGTCACACAACTTAAATGGAGATTTAAAATGGCGAAAAAGAAAAAATCCGCACACTACTCCGGAATCGGCGGACAGGCCGTTCTGGAAGGTGTCATGATGAAGAATAAAGACGATTATGCGGTTGCAATCCGTAAGGCCGATGGCGAAATTGATGTCGAGGTGGATGTGTTCCGTGGGCTTTTTCCGGAAAGCAGAATTACGAAGGTTCCATTCTTACGCGGCATTTTTAATTTTATTGATTCTCTTCGCCTTGGCATGAAATGTATCAATCATTCTGCCCAGTTTTACGAGGACGGAGAAGCAGAGGAAACGAAGCTGGATAAGGCACTTGATAAGATTTCCGGAGGACGTGGCGAGAAGATCTTGATGGGATTTACCACAGTGCTTTCGGTCGTGCTGGCTATGGCAATCTTCATTCTGCTGCCGTATTATCTGTCCACGTTACTGAATGGGTTTATCCGAAATGATTCCCTGCTTGCGATTATCGAGGGTGTCATCCGTATAGCAATCTTTTTGCTTTATATTGTAGCAATCAGTCTGATGAAGGATATTCATCGCCTGTATCAGTATCATGGCGCTGAGCATAAATGCATCAACTGCATTGAAAAGGGAAGACCGCTTACCGTATATAATGCGATGAAGAGCTCCCGTATTCATAAGCGGTGCGGAACAAGCTTCCTGTTTTTCGTGGTATTTGTAAGTATTATCCTGTTTTTCTTTATCCGGGTATCGAATCCGGTATATCGTGTTCTGCTCCGGATCGCGCTGATTCCGGTAATTGCGGGAATTTCCTATGAAATTATCCGTCTGGCAGGTCGCAGTGACAATATTCTGATCCGGATCATTTCTGCTCCCGGCATGTGGCTGCAGAGACTGACGACGAAAGAGCCGGATGAAGAAATGCTTGAAGTAGCGATTAAATCCGTTGAGGCAGTGTTTGATTGGAAAAATTATCTGTATGAAGAATTCGGATATGAAGTGGATGAGTCTTGGATGAAGGATGATGTGCCGGCTGAGGAGGATGTAGAAGAGGACAGTACAGATACTGTGGAGAATGCAGAAACGGTTGCCGTGAAGAATGGCGAAAAGGAGAAAGGAACCGGGGAAGAATGAATTACACGGAAGCCTTTCTGATGGGAATGCAGAAACTGAAAGAGGCGGAGATTGATGAGGCACAGCTGGATGCAAGACTTTTGCTGGAAGAGGTGTGCGGAACCGATCACAATACACTGCTCTGTCACGGAGACCGGGAGGTGTCCGGAGAAGAAGAAGAGCAGTACCGGAAAGCGTTGGAGCAGAGAGCGGTTCATGTTCCGCTGCAGCACCTTTTAGGCTATCAGGACTTCATGGGACTGCGCTTTCAGGTAAATGAACATGTGCTGATTCCGAGACAGGATACCGAGATTCTGGTAGAAGAGGCGATGCGGTATCTGCATGACGGCATGCGGATTCTGGATCTTTGTACCGGATCCGGGTGCATTTTGTTAAGCCTTCTGCACTATTCGAATGACTGTGAAGGAACCGGTGTGGATATTTCGAAGGAAGCGTTGCAGGTAGCAGCGCAGAATGCGGAACTGCTTGGCATCAAAGCAGATTTTCTGGAAAGTAATCTGTATGAAAAGGTGACCGGGAAGTTTGATCTTCTGGTATCCAATCCGCCTTATATTGAGAGGGCGGTCATTCCGACACTGATGGAAGAGGTGCGGAAATATGATCCGTATATTGCGCTGGATGGAGGAGAGGACGGACTCGACTTTTACCGGAGAATCATTGGTGGGGCGCAGGATTACCTGAAACGGGGTGGTCAGCTCCTGTTGGAGATCGGAAGTGAACAGGCGCAGGCTGTGAGTGAGCTTCTTTGTGAAGCGGGCTTTAAGGAGATTGACGTGTATAAGGATTTCGCAGGGCTTGACCGTGTTGTGAGTGCAAGACTGCCGATGATGTAGCAATCAAATGGATGATAGATGGAACAAGGAGTGGAAAAATGTTTGACAAGCTGGAAGATTTATTGATTCACTTTGAAGAAATTATGAGTGAGCTAGCAGAGCCAAATGTAGCAAATAATCAGGAACGTTTTCGTATGCTGATGAAGGAGCAGAGTGATCTGACTCCGATCGTTGAAGCATATAAGGAATATAAGAAGTCGAAGCAGGATATTGAAGATTCTCTTGCACTTCTCGATGAAGAAACCGATGAAGATATGAAGGAAATGTTAAAGGAAGAGCTTGCTTCAGCCAAGAAACGTGTGGAGGAGCTGGAACAGAAGCTGAAAATTCTGCTGCTTCCCAAGGATCCGAACGATGATAAGAACGTTATCGTGGAAATCCGTGCCGGTGCCGGTGGGGATGAGGCAGCGCTTTTTGCGGCTGAGATTTATCGTATGTATGTGCATTATGCAGAAAGTCAGCGCTGGAAGGTAGAACTCCTCAGTGTGGATGAAATCGGAATCGGTGGAATGAAGGAAGTAAACTTCATGATTAACGGACAGGGGGCTTATTCCAGGATGAAATACGAAAGTGGTGTTCATCGTGTACAGCGTGTCCCCGAAACCGAAAGCGGCGGCCGTATTCATACCTCGACTATTTCCGTAGCAGTAATGCCCGAGGTGGAAGACGATATTGATATTGTGATTGAAGATAAGGATATCCGTATTGACGTGATGCGTGCATCCGGTAACGGTGGACAGTGTGTCAATACGACAGACTCTGCGGTTCGTCTGACCCATTACCCGACCGGTATTGTGGTTTACAGCCAGACCGAGAAATCCCAGATCCAGAACAAGGCGAAGGCTTTTGCCATCCTGAAAGCGAAGCTGTACGACATGGAACAGCAGCAGCGTCACGATGCGGAGGCAGAAATGCGAAGAAGTCAGATCGGTACAGGAGATCGTTCCGAGAAGATCCGTACCTACAACTTTCCGCAGGGACGTGTGACGGATCATCGTATTAACCTTACCTTATATAAGCTGGATAAAATTATGAATGGTGACATTCAGGAAATTATTGATGCCTGCATTGCTGCCGACCAGGCTGCAAAACTGGCTAAGATGAATGATTAATGAAATGCGGCGGGCTTTGATGGAATGTCATTGTCTGCCGTTTTTGGATTTTAGATGGCGAAGGAAAGCAGGTAGAAGAATGGCATATACGATGATATATATCATGAATAAAAGAAGTTGAAACGGGACATAATTATGGTATAATTAGACCATGATCAAGGAGGTGCATATTATGCCACAAATAATTCCAATTAAAGATTTGAAGAATACATCGGAGATATCTGAGATGTGTCACAAGACAGATGAGCCAATTTATGTTACGAAGAATGGTTATGGTGATATGGTAATTATGAGCATGGAGATTTATGAGTCAACCATGAGACAGATTGCTATGTACAGAGATATAGAGATCTCCGAAAAGCAAGCAGAAACAGGGAAGGTAAAGGATGCCAGAATGGCACTTGGCGAAACGAGGGCAAAGTATGGTTTATAAATTAAATGTTACAGAGCATGCAGATGAATTATGTTGTCATTTTTGATGTGAGAGCAGATGTTGTAAATATAGTTGGTATTTTTCATCAGTTAGAGAATTACCAAAGTAAACTGTAATATCTTTGGTATGGATGCTCTGGGGGATTCATTTTTTCCTGTAACGGGGAGTGGAAAGGAAAATGATTATGTTCATGGCTCTGGCTGCGCCGGGGTAATCGTAGAGTGAGAATCAGGAAGATAAAGTAAGAAAAAGGATGATATGATAAAGGAGGAACAGAATATGTTAAGTGAAAAAGTAAGAGACATCCGGGTAAACTGGAAAATCAGTGATGACAAGAGAGATGAAGGACTTACCACACCGGAGGATATTGTGCGATTTGACAATATTTCCTACGGACCATACGGAAGTGACAATCTGCTCGACATTTATCATCAGAAAGAGGTAACAAAACCGCAGAAAACGATTATCAGTGTCCATGGAGGAGGCTGGGTTTACGGAAGTAAGGAGCAGTACCAGTTCTATGGAATGCGGCTGGCACAGAGGGGATTTACTTTTGTGAACTTTAATTACCGTCTTGCTCCTGAACATAAATATCCGACCGCTTTAGTGGATATCAATCAGGTATTCTGCTTTGTACGGGATCATGCAAAGGAATATGCGATTGACACGGATAATCTTTTTGTAGTAGGAGATTCGGCAGGAGCACAGCTCTCCACACAGTATTTGACAATCTGCTCTAATCCAGAGTATGCAAAGCAGTTCCCGTTTGTTCCATCAGGACTTAAGGTTCGTGCAGTAGGCCTGAACTGTGGAGTATATGATACCCATGATCCGAAGAGCAATTCTGATTTTGATGTGTTTAAGGAATATGCAGGAGAGGATCTTTATGATGATACACCGGAGGCAAAGGCAAGACTTAAGAGCCTTGACACCCTACATTATCTGACTGTGGATTTTCCACCGGCATTTATTATGAGTGCAGTTCATGACTTTACACTTCCGAATGCACAGCCGATGTATGAAAAACTGCAGAGCGTAGGAATTGACAGTGAACTGCATATTTATGGAAGCAAGGAAAAGGAAGAGGTAGCGCATGTCTTTCATATTAACTGCAGGCTGCCGGAGGCAGACCAGTGTAATGATGAGGAGTGTGCATTCTTCAATCATTATTTTATGCGGTAAAAGAGACGAAGAAAAATAATTTATGCAAGTAGTGACAGTAAAGGCTGGGCTGTGCTATAATACATACGGTTTAGTGATAAAATACGCAAGGAAATGAGGTTAGTCATGGTACAGTCAAGAACACATAACTGTGGCCAGTTACGTCTCTCGGATGTGGGAGAGAAGGTTACACTGGTCGGATTTTATGATAATATGCGAAAGGTAAGTAAGAATCTCGGATTCCTGATCTTAAGAGATTTTTACGGAATCACCCAGGTGGTTGTGGAAACCGAAGAGATGATGGACAAGTTAAACGGCGTTAATAATGAGTCCACGTTATCCATTACCGGAACAGTCCGGGAGCGTTCCAGCAAGAACGGCAACCTTCCTACCGGTGAAATCGAAGTCGTACCGGAAGATATTCAGGTACTTGGCAAGTGCATTTACAATGAACTTCCGTTTGAAATTAACAGAAGTAAGGAAGCGGATGAAGCAACCCGCCTGAAATATCGTTATCTGGATCTGCGTAATCCTGCGGTCAAAGAAAAGATTGTTCTTCGAAGCAAGGTTGTTGCAGAGTTGCGTCAGAGAATGACCGAGCATGATTTCCTGGAGATCACCACTCCGATTCTGACCTGTTCTTCTCCGGAAGGAGCGAGGGATTATCTGGTTCCGTCCCGTAATCACCCGGGTAAGTTTTATGCATTACCGCAAGCTCCGCAGCAGTTTAAGCAGCTGCTGATGACCTCCGGTTTTGACCGTTATTTCCAGATCGCACCCTGCTTCCGTGATGAGGATGCCAGAGCAGACCGTTCTCCCGGTGAGTTCTATCAGCTCGATATGGAAATGGCATTCGCTTCCCAGGAGGATGTATTTGCAGTTATTGAAGATGTATTACCTCCCGTATTTGCGAAGTACGGTATTTATAAAGAGGCATCCAAGGCACCGTTTGCCCGAATCTCTTACCGTGATGCATTAGAGAAGTATGGTTCCGACAAGCCGGACTTAAGAATTGATCTGGTATTACAGGATGCAACAGAGGTGCTTGCCGATTGCGGATTCGGCCCTTTCGAGGGACAGAGCGTGGAAGCCATTGTGGTCGATCAGTTCACCGCAACCCGTAAGGTAATTGATAAGATCTGTGCCGATGTGGAAGTACAGAGCGGCCAGAAGGCTTACTGGTTCAAACTGGATGAAAACGGCGAACTGGTTGGAGGAATAGCGAAGTTTCTGCAGGAGCGTAAGGAAGCCGTCATCGAAAAGCTTGGCCTTAAGAAGGGCGATTTCGTAGGTCTTACCGCAGGTAAGAAGGGCGATGCACTTAAAGGGGCAGGTGTATTACGGAAATACCTTGGAATGAACAGTGAAGCACATATGAAGCAGAACTGTTATGAATTCTGCTGGATCGTAGATTTCCCGATGTATGAAATCGGAGAAGAATCCGGAGAACTGGAATTCTGTCACAATCCATTCTCTATGCCGCAGGGCGGTATGGATGCACTGTGTAATGCAGACCCGCTTTCCATCAATGCTTATCAGTATGACTTGGTATGTAACGGTGTTGAATTATCTTCCGGAGCAGTTCGTAACCATGATCCGGAAATTATGGTGAAAGCATTTGAAATCGTAGGCTTGGGCGAAGATGCAGTGAAAGCAAAGTTCCCGGCCATGTACAATGCATTCTGTTACGGGGCACCTCCGCATGCAGGAATCGCACCGGGCGTAGACCGTATGGTTATGCTGCTTGCTGGTGAGGAGAGCATTCGTGAAATTATTCCGTTCCCGATGAACAAGACGGCACAGGATGTCATGATGGGAGCACCTTCTACGGTAGATGAGAAGCAGCTTCGTGATGTGCATATTAAGATTGATCTTCCGAAGGAAGAGTAGATTTGTAAAAGATGATCAATAGATAGTCAGAATAAATGAAAACATAGAGGGGAGGCTTCGGCTTACCCCTTTATTTGTATAGTGTATAAGGATATAAGGCATTGGCACTTTACGATATCTAGCGTATAAGAAGACACCTGGGTATTATATAGAATGAAAGGCATATAATATTATGTTAACTAAAACCGGAGATCAATTTTATTTTGCACCGATGGAGGGCATCACGGGATACTTGTTCCGGAATGAATTTCACAGGCAGTTTGATACGAACCATGAAATTACGAAATATTTCGGCCCGTTTGTGGCAGCTACGAGAGAGGGGATGACGAAATCGAGAGATCAGAAGGATGTGGATCCACAGAATAATCAGGGAATTACGCTGGTTCCACAGCTGCTTGGTAATTCCGGAGAGTATGCGATTCCTTATCTGGAAAGATTTGAGGAGCTTGGATATGGCGAAGTGAACCTGAATATCGGATGTCCGTATGGTACGGTGGTTTCCAAGAAAAAGGGTGCAGGACTTCTGGCACAGACAGAGCTTTTAGAGAATTACCTGGAGACGATTTTTGCGTGGAAAGACAGGACAGGAAGCACACTTTCCATTTCGGTGAAAACACGGAGCGGAATGAACCGTCACGAAGAATGGGAAGAGCTTCTGGAGATTTATAATCAGTATCCCTTATCGGAACTGATTCTGCATCCCCGGATCGGGACGGATCTGTATGCGAATCATCCGCAGACACAGGATTTTGCTTATGCGATTTCCCGCAGTAAACATACGCTCTGCTACAATGGGGATCTTTTTACGCAAGAAGATTTCAGGGAAATGAAACAGCTTTTTCCGGAAAATACACGATGGATGTTCGGGCGGGGACTGCTGGTAAATCCGTCCCTGCTTCGGGAGATTCAGGGCGGTCCAGCAATTTCGAAAGAAGAATTTCTGATCTATCAAGATAACATAACTAATAATTATGTAAATCAAAAGTGGGGAGATAAAACCGTCCTGTTTAAAATAAAAGAATTATGGAATTACTGGCAGTATCTGTTTGAACCTCAGAATCGTGGAAGCGGGAATTCCGTGGAAGAAAACAGAAGGGAGCCGGAATATTACCTGAAAAAAATCCGCAAGGCACAGTGGGTTTCTGAGTATGAGAGTGCGGTTCGGGAACTGGTCCGTTCCTGTGAACTTACAACAGGGAATGGATTTGGAAGAAGGGGAAGCAGGATCAAATGAAAAATGCATTGATAAAATTAGGACTTATTTTAAAGAAAGAGATCGTATTTTCGGCAGCATTACTTCTGGCAGTGCTTTCTTCTTTCTTTGTACCGGTTTCCAAAGAATATTTAGGTTATCTTGATTACAGGGTATTGACATTGTTGTTTTGCCTGATGTTTCTGGTGGCAGGATTCCGGAAACAGGGTGTTTTCCGTTATCTGGGCCGGATCCTGGTTGGACATGCCGGAAATGAAATGCAGCTGGAAATGGTTCTTGTTTTCTTATGTTTCTTTTTCAGCATGATCATTACCAATGATGTGGCACTCCTTACCTTTGTGCCGTTTACGATGGAGATTCTGGGAAGCATCCGGAAAGAAAAGCATCTGATCATGGTCATCGTATTACAGACGATTGCAGCAAATTTAGGAAGTATGCTGACACCGATTGGCAATCCGCAGAACCTTTATCTTTATTCGGTTTCTGCATTTTCATTTGGGACGTTTATCCGCTATATGCTGCCATTGGTGGCGGTATCCTTTGTCCTTTTACTGGCGATCCTGCTTTTCAGGGGATGGAAGGAGAGGGGAAGCAGACTGGATTCTGCGAGTGCAGTGCTGGAGAAAGAGGACATTCCGATGGAGAAAATAAAGCTCCTTCTTCTGGGAATTCTGTTTCTGGTCTGCATGGGTACAGTTTTAAGAATCCTTCCCTATGGAATCAGTTTTCTTGCGGTAGTGATCGTGGGACTGATTGCATTCCGGGATCTGTTTGCACAGGTAGATTATTTCCTGCTCGGAACATTTGCCGGATTTTTCATCTTTGTTGGCAATGTGCAGCGAATTCCTTCGGTAAGCCGGTGGATTGCAAGCGTGATGGAGGGGAAAGAGTTCTGGATATCCATTGGCTGTTCCCAGATTATCAGCAATGTTCCGGCTACCATGCTGCTTTCGGGATTTACGACCGAATATAAGGAGCTGTTGTGGGGGGTGAATATCGGTGGACTCGGTACATTGATTGCATCCCTGGCAAGTCTCATTTCCTATAAGTTTTATGCCTCCGTAAAGGGAGCGCAGCGTGGAAAATATATGCTGGTTTTTACCATATATAATGTGGCTTTTTTACTCCTGCTGTGCCTGTTTGCAACGATATCAGGAACTGGCAGGTAGGTGGTGGTGATGTTTACTTTTCCTTATCGGTCAGAGAGGAACGGGTTCAGGTAATGCGAAGCTCCCTCTGCAAAAGGAAAAGCGCACTGACACTTGGAATGACCATAAAAGCATTCACGAGATCGGCACATTCCCAGACAAAGCGCAAGGGCAGAATGGCACCGATAAAAATCATCGCAAGATAAGCGAGTTTATAGTAAAGGAAGCCCTTGTTGCCGGTCAGGTAGCCGTAAGCCTGCTGCCCCATGTAAGACCAGCCGATCAGTGTGGTTACGGCAAAGGCAGCAAGACACAGGGACAGGAAGATATTCCCTCCAAACGGCAGACGGAAAAATGCAGCATCGACCAGACTTCCTTCGTTTGCGAGAGAAAGGGAATCCGGATGCAGAATCATATTGGTTACAATGACGAGACCGCTTAAGAGACACATGACAACGGTATCCCAGAAGACGGCGGTCATGGAAACATACGCCTGACGCATGGGATTCTGCTCAGAGGTTGCGGCGGCGGTAATGGCAGCCGTTCCTATCCCGGCTTCGTTGGTGAAAAGCCCTCGGGCAATTCCGAAACGGGCAGTCAGCATCAGGGAAGAGGCCGCAGTACCGCCTAAGGCCGCTCTGGGTGCAAGGGCATGTTTTATGATAAGGACCATGGCAGGAAGCAGGGCAGAGCGGTTGATCCAAAGAAGCAGGATACAGCTTAAGGTATAAAGAATACCAAGAACCGGAACAATTTTCATACAGACGCTGGCAATGGAGTGATTGCCCTTAAGGATCACGGAAGCAATCAGTACAACCGTCACAAGACCGGTGATGTATGGAGAAATATGGAAGGTAAGCTCCGTCGTCTGAGTGACGGCATTGGCCTGGGTGAAACAGCCGACAAACAGGGCAGCGAGAAAGGTCAGAAATGCATAAAATTTCCCGATAGACTTATTATGTAAACCAATTTCCCAGACATACATGGGGCCTCCGTGGTAGGTTCCGGAAGCATCCTGATGCCGGAAACGCACACTTAAAAAGCATTCCGCATAGGAGGTTGCCATACCGAGAATGCCGGTGAGCCAGCACCAGAAAATGGCACCGGGGCCGCCGAGAGCCACAGCAGTCGAAACACCGACAATATTGCCGGTTCCGAGAGTGGAGGCAAGTGTGGTAGACAAGGTAGCAAAGACAGAGAAATTTTTGCTTTCCCCGGAAGAGGAAGAAACGGACATACGGATTGCCGATAGGAGATGCTTTTGCGGAAACTTTAATAAAAGTGTAAAATAGAGATGGGTTCCGGAAAGCAGAAGGAGCAGCGGACCGCTCCAGAGGAACTGATTGATGTCCTGTACAAAGGAAAACCAAGCATTCATACGAAACTGCCTTTACATAGGAAGTTATAGTGCAGTTTATGAGGAGATTGCGGATTTATGCCTGAAAGAAAGATAAGAATTGCAGCTGTGTTGTCCAATTGCTGTTATTGTGGTATAAATGATGTAATGAATCACAGAGATAATCAGGTGGCCGCAAAGCAGACATTTGGGTTTTATGGCTCATGAACGAGCAAATAACCTGCAAAGCAGGATGAAAAGCACGAAGTGCGGATTTGTAAGTTACAAATATAGTAAGGAGGCGGATTCTATGGACAATATCATTGAATATATCAGAACCTATGGACAGAATACTTTTGCACAGAAGCCGTTTAATGAGGTGGATTCGCTGGTGATCTGCCAGCTTTCCTATCTGAATTTCCAGCCGTTTGTACCTTCTCTTAAGGAAAAGAAGGAAGCAGTTTCCATACAGAGTATTTTAGAGCAGAACCGTATGGAGGAGCTTCTTGCCGGGTACTGGTATAAGGAGCAGAACGAAGAATTGTTTCGGACGGCTGCTGCATCGAAGCGTTTTGGTAATATGAAGTTCAATTACCATGAGAATGTGGTGGAGGAAGAAACAGATACCCAGTTTTCGGCACAGACCTGTTTCCCGGATGAAGGAATCTGTTATGTGGCATACCGAGGAACGGATGCAACGATTGTTGGCTGGAAGGAGGATCTCAATCTGGCGTTGTCGGAACCTACGCACAGTCAGGAGCTTGCAGTAGAGTATCTGAATAAGGTGCATTCGAGGATAAAACAGAACCTTTTCGTGGGAGGACATTCGAAGGGGGGTAATCTGGCTTCTTATGCAGCTATGAACTGCTCGGCAGAGACGAAGAAGCATCTGATCCGGATTTACAATCATGATGGTCCCGGATTCCGGCCGGAGATTTTTGATCAGTGTGATTATGCTTCGGTAAAGGATCGGATGTTTAAGTTTATCCCGAAGTCTTCGATTGTCGGAGTCATTATGGAAACCTGTCAGAATTGTGAAATCATTGAAAGCCACAGTATTGGTGCCATGCAGCACAATTCCTTTAACTGGAGAATTGACGGAGATCATTTTGTAAGGGTAGAAGACCGTACCACGGCAAAGAAATTGCAGGATGAGGCATTGAATGAGTGGATTCTGTCCCTGTCACAGGAGCAGGTGCATACCTTTGTGGATACATTATATGAGGTAATCAGTGCATCCGGTGCAGAGAATATGTTTGAAATCGGCGGGGATCTGAAGGGCAGTATCACACGGAGCTTTGAAGCAGCGAAGGATCTGGATGAGGACACCAAGAAAGCGGTTCATACGATTCTTCATGCATTATATGAAATTTCCGGCGAAAAATTCCGGGAGGAATTCAATCTTCGCTGGGAAGAATTACAGAAGAAGATGGAAAAGAGCAAAAAGAAACTGTCTACAGACGCAAAAACGTTAAAACAGGCAGCTCAGAAAAAAATTCAGGAAAATGTGAAAGAAAAACAGAGAAAAACTGTTGACAACAAGGGCAAAAATATGTAGAATAATTTTTGTTCGCAGGAATGGCGGAATTGGCAGACGCGCACGGTTCAGGTCCGTGTGATAGCAATATCATGAGGGTTCAAGTCCCTTTTCCTGCATGACAGAATGGATGGAAAGTTTAAGAATATGAAATTCTTAAACTTTCCTCTTTTTTTATAAAAAATCTGAATCGTTACAAAGAATTTACGATTATTGTCAGTCAGAGCCTTGGAAATAACAAAATCGAAGAAATAAAGGTGTACGCAGGAAGAATGCTATGGCTCACGTTTCCGGTGAGTTTGAAAAGATGCCGATTGTTTTTATCCATTACTTTAAATTCAAATGGCTGAAGAATATTACGAGGGCTCAGAAGGAGCTG
>CAVJLN010000009.1:0-71274 GCA_963650485.1 Bacteroidaceae bacterium | reverse complement strand
TAACTACATGAGCAAAACATAAGCTGTGAAACAGCGGTTTTGCGAATGTAGTTCAGTACAGGTCGAAGCAGCTGCTGCTGAGACCGTAAGAATTTGAGTCAGTAATGCCAAAATCCCTGAACAGTTACGAATACGTTTAGAAAGAAGGTAAGATATGGCAAGATTAACGTTTTCAGGGGGAATTCACCCCTATGATGGCAAGGATATGTCGAAGTCGAAGCCGATTAAGGATGTAGATCCGAAGGGCGAACTTGTCTATCCGTTATCCCAGCATATCGGGGCGCCTGCAAAGCCTGTTGTTGCGAAGGGAGACCACGTACTTGCCGGCCAGTTGATTGCAGAAGCGGGAGGCTTTGTTTCGGCACCGATTTATGCTTCGGTATCCGGAACCGTGAAGAGTATTGAGCCACGCAGAGTGGTGACCGGTGATAATGTGATGAGTATCGTGATTGAGAATGACGGGGCGTATGAAGAAGTAGAATGGCCAAAAGCCATGGACTTTGATTCCGAAGAGTATGTGTCAATGACGAAGGAAGAGAAAATTGAACGAATCCGTAAAGCCGGTATTGTCGGTATGGGCGGCGCCGGATTTCCGACTGCAGTGAAGTTATCTCCGAAGGAGCCGGACAAAATCGAATATGTCATTGTGAACTGCGCAGAATGTGAGCCTTATCTGACATCCGATTACCGGAAGATGTTAGAGGAGCCGGAAAGACTGATTGGCGGTTTGAAAATTGCATTAAGTCTATTTGACAATGCAAGAGGAATCCTTGCTGTCGAAGATAATAAGCCGGACTGTATTACGAGACTAAAGCATCTGACGAAGGATGAAACGAAAATTACGGTGAAAGCATTGAAGACGAAGTATCCGCAAGGGTCAGAGCGTCAGCTGATTTTTGCAGCAACAGGACGTGCGATCAATTCCTCCATGCTTCCGTCTGATGTGGGATGTATTGTGAACAATGTGGATACCGTAATTGCTGTTTATAATGCAGTTATGGAAGGAAAGCCTTTGATGTACCGTATTGTAACGGTAACCGGAGATGCGATTGCAGATCCTCGGAATTTCCGAGTAAGAATCGGTACGTTATATGAAGAACTGGTGGAGGAAGCAGGGGGCTTTAAGGAGCCGCCTGTGAAGATCATTTCCGGAGGACCGATGATGGGATTTGGTATTTTTGACCTGAAAGTACCAACGACCAAGACCTCCTCAGCACTTCTTTGTATGACGAAGGATGATGTATCGGCCATGGAGCCTTCTGCATGTATTAATTGTGGCAAATGTGTGGAGGTCTGCCCGGGACGGATAGTCCCAAAGAAGCTTGCGGAATATGCCGAGCATTACGAGGAAGAAGCCTTTGTAAAGAACAATGGCATGGAATGCTGTGAGTGCGGCTGCTGCAGTTATATCTGCCCCGCCAAACGTCCTCTGACGCAGACGATTAAGTCGATGCGCCGGATGCAGCTTGCCAAGAAAAAGAAGTAGAGGAGAGAAGGAAATGAGTCAATTAATGAAGGTATCATCCAATCCCCATGTCCGCTCCCATATTACGACAAGCAATATCATGCTGGCAGTAATTATTGCATTACTTCCGGCTGCCGGGTTCGGTATTTACAATTTCGGACTGGATGCACTGATTTTAATTTTAGTTACGGTAGCAACAACAGTGCTTACCGAATACATTTATGAGAAACTGATGCATGAACCGGTGACCATCGGAGATTATTCCGCAGTTGTCACAGGACTTTTACTTGCATTAAACCTGCCGTCTACTGCACCCTGGTGGATTGGTGTTGTCGGTGGAATTTTTGCAATCCTGGTAGTGAAGATGCTGTTTGGCGGTCTGGGACAGAACTTTATGAACCCTGCCCTTGGCGCACGGTGCTTTCTGCTGATTTCTTACACATCCATTATGTGTAATTTCGATACGGATGCCTACAGCGGTGCAACACCGCTTGCCCAGTTAAAGGCAGGAGAGAATGTGGATATCCTGAAAATGGTCATTGGTAAAACTGCTGGCACGATCGGTGAAACCTCTATGATTGCTATTGTGATCGGCGCCTGCTTCTTAATTCTGCTTGGAGTGATCGATTTAAGAATACCGGGAACCTATATCGTGACCTTTATTCTGTTTCTCTGTCTGTTTGGAGGACATGGATTTGATCCGGCGTTCATCAGTGCGCATCTGGCCGGCGGCGGTCTAATGCTGGGAGCATTTTTCATGGCAACAGATTATGTAACACGTCCCGTCACGAAGAAAGGACAGTATCTGTATGGAGTGCTGTTGGGCATTCTGACGGGTGTTTTCCGGCTCTTTGGACCATCTGCAGAGGGTGTTTCCTATGCCATTATTCTCGGCAACCTTCTTGTTCCACTGATCGAGAAGATTACCATGCCGAAGCCGTTTGGTAAAGGAGGGGAGCACGCATGAAAAATATGATAAAAGATGCGGCAATTCTTTTTGCCATAACACTGATTGCCGGATTTGTTCTTGGATTTATTTATAATGTAACGAAGAAACCCATTGCACAGGCCGAAGAAAAGGCGGCAAAGGAGGCCTATGCGGAAGTCTTTCAGGATGCATCGGATTTTAACGAGCTCGCAATTGAAGAGGACAGTGCATACATAAGTGAATGGGAAGAAGCAGGATTTTCCGATGTGGATGTGGATAAGGCTCTGGAAGCTGTTGACGCGGATGGAAACGGTCTGGGATATGTATTAACATTGACATCTCATGCAGGCTATGGTGGAGATATTACCTTTACCCTCGGCATTGCAAACGATGGAACCGTAAACGGAATTTCCATTTTAAGCATTTCTGAAACTGCAGGTCTTGGTATGAAGGCCGAGGATGTTTTAAAACCGCAGTATGCCGGAAAGAAGGTAAGCAGCTTTACGGTAACGAAACAGGGGGCAACCTCTGACAGCCAGATCGATGCAATCAGTGGTGCAACCATCACTTCCAATGCATTGACAACCGCTGTAAATGGCGGACTTTATTATTTCCAGACGAAGTTAGGAGGTGTCAGCTATGAAGCAAAATAGTGTACCCGAGCGTCTCGTGAATGGTATTGTTTTAGAGAATCCGACCTTCGTATTGATGCTTGGTATGTGTCCGACCTTAGCTGTAACAACGTCAGCTATCAACGGACTTGGTATGGGACTTACCACCATGGTGGTTCTGGCACTCAGCAATATGTTTATTTCCATGCTGCGGAATATCATTCCGGATAAGGTGCGTATTCCGGCATTTATTGTAATCATTGCTTCCTTTGTAACGGTTGTGGAGCTTTTGTTAAAGGCCTACATTCCGTTTCTGTATGATGCACTGGGATTATATATTCCGTTGATCGTTGTAAATTGTATCATTCTTGGAAGAGCGGAAGCCTATGCCTCCAAGAACAAAGTGATTCCCTCTTTCTTTGACGGAGTCGGAATGGGACTTGGTTTCACTCTGGCACTTACGATTATCGGAGCTGTCCGTGAATTGCTCGGTGCAGGTGAAATCTTCGGATTCCATGTAATGCCGGATTCTTATGTTCCCTGCAGCATTTTCGTGCTGGCACCGGGTGCGTTCTTCGTCCTGGCAGCTCTGACCGCAATTCAGAATTACATCAAACGCAAAGGACAGGAGAAGGGAAAGGATATGTCGAAGATCCAGTCCGGCTGTAATTCCGATTGTATGCATTGCGGCGAAGCCGGCTGTGGAAGCCGTGTGGCAGAACAGGTAGAAGTATGTGTAGCAGAGAGTGGAAAAGATGAGAAAAATACAGTAGAAAAAGTGACAGATAAAACAGATGAAATAAAGCAGAATGCAGAATTGAAGAATGAAAATAAAGAAACAGTAGAAGAGAATAAGGAGGGAAAGAACAATGATTAAAGAATTACTTATTATTCTGGTTTCCTCTTCCTTAATCAGTAACGTGGTACTGAGTCAGTTCCTTGGGCTGTGTCCATTCCTTGGTGTATCCAAGAAGACCAATACCGCAGCGGGAATGGGAACCGCAGTCATCTTCGTTATTACCCTGTCCTCGGCAGTGACAGGATTGATTTATCAGTATATTTTAACACCCCTTGATCTGACTTATTTACAGACAATTGTATTTATTCTGGTCATTGCAGCTCTGGTACAGTTTGTGGAAATGTTCTTGAAGAAATTCATGAAATCCCTATATCAGGCGCTTGGTGTATATCTGCCCTTGATTACAACAAACTGTGCCGTACTTGGTATCGCGTTAACGAACGTGCAGAAGAATTATGGAATCCTTCAGGGCGTTGTGAATGGTTTTGCAACCGCTGCAGGATTTACGATTGCCATTGTGATTCTTGCCGGTATTCGCGAAAAGATGGCATATAATGATATTCCGGAATCCTTTAAGGGAATGCCGATTGTCCTGATTACCGCAGGGCTGATGGCAATTGCGTTCTGCGGATTTTCGGGATTGTTGTAGAAAGGAGCCAATAAAATGAGTGCAGTAATTTTAGCAATAGCAGTTGTTGGTGGAGTTGGCCTTTTTGTTGGTATCTTTCTCGGAATTGCTGCTATCCAGTTCAAAGTAGAAGTAGATGAAAAGGAAGAGGCGGTACTTGCTTCACTCCCTGGAAATAATTGTGGCGGATGTGGGTTCCCCGGATGCAGCGGACTCGCTGCAGCAATTGCAAAAGGGGAAGCGCCGGTCAATGCTTGTCCGGTAGGTGGAGAAGCTGTCGGAAAGGTCATCGCCGGGATCATGGGAGTAGAAGCCGGAGAAACCGAACGGAAGGTTGCATTTGTAGCCTGTCAGGGAGACTGTGACAAAACTACACTGGATTATGAATATCATGGAGTTGAGGACTGCCGGATGCTTTCCTTTGTCCCGAACGGCGGTGCGAAGAGCTGTAACAACGGCTGTCTGGGATTCGGAACCTGCGTATCGGTGTGTCCGTTTGATGCCATTCACGTCGTAAACGGAGTAGCCGTTGTAGACAAGGATGCCTGTAAGGCGTGCGGTAAGTGCGTGGCGGTCTGCCCGAAGCATCTGATTTCCCTCATTCCCTATGATGCAAAGTATACGGTAGCCTGCAGCTCCGAGGATAAGGGACCGGTTACCATGAAGGATTGTCAGGTCGGCTGTATCGGCTGTTCTCTCTGTAAGAAGAACTGTCCGCAGGATGCAGTTACCATTAGTGATTTCCATGCAGCGATTGACTATGAGAAATGCGTTGGATGCGGCGTCTGCATGTCGAAGTGTCCAAGGAAATCGATTGTAGAGCATTAAGAAAGAAGCACTTTCTGTTAGTAATTGTAAGAGACAACCGAGCCATCATCCAGAACGAAGATTGCCTGAACATCAGGATAATTTTCAAGCAGGGTGGTGGCTTTTTCATAACCGAGGAGGAAGCATAATGTAGATAGGGCATCGCCGGTAACGGAGTCATCACTTAAAATGGTTACCTGGGACAGACCGCTGTTTACCGGATAGCCATTTTCGGTAGAAAGAATATGATGATAGAGGACGCCATCCACTTCAAAGCAGCGTTCGTAATTTCCGGAAGAAACCACGCTGCGGTCTGAATCGTCAACCGTAAGCAGGGCAGTACCGGTATCGGAAAAAGGCTTCTGGATCCCAACACGGAACGGAGAACCGTCAGGCTTTGCTCCAATGGCGAGAATGTTACCGCCAAGGTTGATGATGGCGCTTTTTACTCCTTCACCTGACAGATATTCCTTCATACGGTCAGCGATATAACCCTTCGCAATGAAACCAAGATCAAGAGCCATTCCTTCTTCAGTAAGCATTACCTGCTGATCCTTTATGAAAATTTTACGGTAATCGACATGCGTTAAAGCCTCGGAAAGAACGTCATCCGTGGGGATAGCAGGAGCGGCTGTTTCATGGAAATTCCAGAGAGAAGACACCGCACCAATGGAAGGGTCAATGGCTCCATCCGAGAGTACCGCGTATTCACATGCAGTCTGTAATAAGGTAATAGTATCCGGGGCTACGGTAACATACTCACCGGGATGTGTGTTGATCCGGGAAATGTCGCTTGTTGGAATGCTTTTGCTGTATAGATTTTCGTAATGCTCTGCCAGAGACATGCAGCCCTCTAACAGCTCATTCCCACGGTTATCATTCTCAGCATCATAGATGGTAACGGAAATAAAGGTATCGAAATAAAAGCCTGTTGCGGATACCTGCACAGACAGCGGTTTACAGCCGGTCATTCCGAGAAGGAGCGTACCGGATAAAAGGAGAGCAATATAGAGTTTTAATCTTTTCTGTTTGAATCGGAACATGAATCTATGGTACAATGTGCGAAAGAGAAAATCAAGCGAAAGAAGAAATACTGTAAAACAGCGGTTTTGCGAATGGAGTTCTGAATAGCTGCGATAAAATAAAGAAGGTTGCGTATGAAGTATTCAAATTATGATGATGACGATAACGACAGAGGCTTAAGCCTTCCTGTGATTTATACGATTATTGCGATGGCAGGGATTGTGCTCATTGTGATTCTTGTGGTGGTATCCCAGAATACTCGCAGCAGTAACCGGAAATCAGCTGCTAAACCTACCTCGACACCGGCTGTAGAGGCGGTAGATTTAAGCAACGGAGAAAGTGAAGAAGCAGGAGAAAGCACAGGACTCCGTTCTGAGGATCTGGACTTCTGGAATATGTATGGAGACCGGAATGCAGGCGAGGCAGTAGAGGAATCTCCGCTCCCTTCCCCAATCCCGTCCGAAGAACCCTCTCCATCACCGGAACCGACAGAGGATCCTGCCTATGAGGATGTGCAGAAAAATTCCATTGATTATACGAAAATTAAAATTGTAAATGATCAGATGGGATATTATCCGGAGGGGGAGAAAACCTCCAGACTCGGCGTAGAATTATCTAAGAGCAACGGAAAGGTAGACTTTGACTGGCTGAAACGAAACGGCATTGATTTCGTGATGTTAAAGGTCGGTGGAAGAGGCTATGAAAGCGGTATGATTTCACCGGATGAACAGTTTGCAGATTATATGGAAGCTGCGAAGAAGGCTGATCTGGATATCGGCATTACGTTTTATTCCCAGGCAGTGAATGTGACGGAGGCCGTCGATGAAGCCAACTTTGTGATTCATCAGTTACAGTCCTATACAATTCGTTATCCGGTGGCACTTGTTATGGAAGAGATTACGAATGATACTGCCAGAACAGATACTCTTTCTGTGGATCAAAGAAGTCAGATTGCAGAAGCCTTTCTGCAGACGATTCAGTATGAAGGCTATCATGCTGTTCTGTATGGAAATAAGCAGTGGCTGATGGAAAAGATCCGGCCGGATGGATTACTCACGGATTATGATGTGCTGCTTAATGATGCGAATCCACTTCCGGAATATCCGTATGAGTTTAAAATGTGGCGGTATGCCACGGATATTTCCCTTGCCGGAATTGAGAATGGCGGCTCGTATATCATCAGTTTTGTGGATTATTCCATGAAGTAACGGAAGCTTTATTCCGCGTATTGTAAGGTTTTAGAATCATCAGAGGGGACGATAGTCCTGAATTTTGCGGGAAACAGAAACTTCAAAATAAATATCGGCGTAGGCAGAGGGAGAGAGATTCTCAATATAATTGGGCGTAAAATTCCTGCTTACGCCATTTTTAATTAAAAGATCAATGGCTTTGTTATAGGCGATGGCAGCCTCGATGTCGCTTTTATAGATACCGATCGTGAAGTTGCCGCTTAAGTGGATGACCGCAGCATATCGTATGCCCGCTTTCGTATAGCGGACACGGACACCGTGATAGCGGTTCAGAATCTCAATATTTTCGTAGCGGAAATCGTAGGGATCCCCGTTGATGAAGCGATAGTCGCGGTTTTCCACTGCATAGTTTTTGATGCCGTAACGGTTTGCAATATTGACCTGCATGCCATAGTCCGCAACGAAAAAGTGACGGCCGCGCTGCATGATTTTATGGGAGGAATAATAAAACAGATCATCCCGGTCGAATCGTAAAATGATATATGGGGCAAGATGATATTCAAAATATTTCTGCCGGAGATAAATGGGGTTTGAAAAGTAGAGGCCATTGTCACGGAAATTGAGAAGAACAACCCATTTTTCGAAAGGAATCACAGAATCGGTTTCGGAATAGGACGTAAGAGATAGCGAAACATCGGATAAGAGTTTTCGAGCCAGTAAATATGCGGCATGAGCGTCCTTTTCTGAGGCATAGCTTCCCAGACTGATGTGTTTATTCCGGAAAGTAAGCGAAGAGCGATACGTTACCGTACCGTTTTTTTGTGTGATTTCATAAACACCGGGGAGCTTTGCTGACATGAGGATTCCTTTCTTCTTATGCGTTTGTAACTATTCAGAATAGTTACGCGTTTTTTTAAAGTATAGCATAACTTGTGGAAAATCTGTAGAAATTATGAACGAAATTACCGGTAAGAATATGATTCAGGAATGAATTTTGCATTGTAACTGTGAAAGTATTGAACAGTTACATTGTTTTTCATAAATTAGCGTAACTATTCAGAATTCCATTCGCAAAACCGCTGTTTCACAGCGTAGTTTACTCATGTAGTTACTTCGCCATATAAATCATGGCATATGTCCGATTGAATGCAAGCATTCATCGTCCATACGGACATGATTTGCATGGCTCTGAATAGTTACAAATTAGCAATAATTAGAAATATTTTGGACAAGTGCTGTATAGAATAGTAGGAGAAAGGAAAAAAGTGATGGATAAGAAGTGGATTATTTATCTGACAGCTTATGTTTCCCTGCTGTTTTGTTTTATTAAAATATTTGCTTATGATATTCTTGAAAAAGATACGATGATCCGGCAACAGAGTCTGGTGGCATCCGGACAGCGCGTGGTAGATTATAAAGTACTGGAAAAAGAGATTTGCAGCAAATTATCGGATGCGGATTACCAGTGTCTTCTGCGTATTGTGCAGGCCGAGGCCGGGTGTGAAGATCTGGAGGGCAAAATGCTGGTGGCAGGAGTGGTATTAAACCGTGTCGCGGATGAGCGTTTTCCCGACAGTGTGACCGAGGTGGTGCTGCAGAAGGAAGGAGGAATCTACCAGTTTTCACCGGTGGCAAACGGAACCTACCAGAAGGTAAAGATATCAGAAGAAACAAAAGAAGCCGTGGAACGTGTCCTTAATGGAGAAAACCTCACGGAGGGAGCGCTTTATTTTGCATCAAGGCAATATGCCGCAGAAGATAAAATGGCGTGGTTTGACAGTCATTTAGACCGGCTGTTTGAACATGGAGGACATGAATTCTTCCGCTGAGTAACTGCTTATAGAAAATCCGTATAGAAAAATCAGGAGAAAAAATTGATTCACCTGTATTTTTATGTTACAATAGCTTAAAATTTACTGTAACCATTCAGAACCCCATTCGTAAAACCGCTGCTAACGCAACTCGAGTTTTACGAATGTGGTTATTTCGCCATATAAATCATTTCATATGTCCTTACGAATGCAAGCATTCGACGTACATATCTCGTGATTTGCATGGCTCTGAATAGTTACAATTTACTAACGATTCAAAGGAGCTTGAGGGACATGTTATATAATAGTACGAGAACGGCAGGAAAACAGGTGAAGGCTTCAGAAGCAATCTTAAGAGGTTTATCTGAAGACGGAGGCTTGTTTGTACCGGAATCCATTCCGGCCTTGGACAAATCTTTGAAGGAACTTTCACAGATGTCATATCAGCAGGTTGCCTATGAGGTAATGAAGCTGTATTTAACCGATTTTACGGACGAAGAACTTAAGAACTGTATTGAGAAAGCTTATGATGAGAAGTTTGATACCGAAGAGATCGCTCCTCTGGTTCATGCAGAAGATGCTTACTATCTGGAATTGTTCCACGGCGCAACAATTGCATTCAAGGATATGGCGTTATCCATTCTGCCTCATTTACTGACCACCTCTGCAAAGAAGAATCATGTAACAAATGAAATCGTGATCCTGACGGCAACCTCGGGCGATACCGGTAAGGCAGCCCTTGCAGGATTTGCGGATGTAGAGGGAACCAGAATCGTTGTATTTTATCCGAAGAACGGTGTCAGCCCGATCCAGGAAAAGCAGATGGTTACCCAGAAGGGCAAGAATACCTTTGTTGTTGCAATTCATGGTAACTTTGATGATGCCCAGACTGGAGTGAAAAAGATTTTTAATGACCGTGAGCTTGAGAAGAAGTTAAATGAAAACGGATTCCAGCTTTCTTCCGCAAACTCCATTAATATCGGTCGTCTCCTTCCTCAGGTTGCTTATTATGTATATGCTTATGTGAAGCTCCTTGCAGAAGAGCAGATCGAAGATGGTGAACTTGTGAATATGGTAGTTCCGACCGGTAACTTTGGGAATATTTTAGCTGCTTATTATGCAAAGAAGATGGGAGTGCCGATCGGCAGGCTGATCTGTGCATCCAACGAAAACAGGGTTTTATATGATTTCTTCCGTACCGGAACCTACGATAAGAATCGGGAATTCGTATTAACAACCTCTCCTTCCATGGATATTCTGATTTCCAGCAATTTGGAGCGGCTGATCTATCATATTACAGGGGACAATGCAGAGCGTAACCGTGAACTTATGGAATCCCTGAATCAGACCGGAGTTTACACGATCGGTGAGGAGATGAAGGCAGAGCTTAAGGATTTCTATGGTGCTTACGCAAGCGAGCAGGAGACAGCAAAAGAAATCCATGATTTATATGAGGATACCGGATACATTATTGATACGCATACCGCAGTTGCATCTTCTGTTTATAAGAAATATAAGAAGGAAACCGGAGATGAGACGAAGACCGTTGTGGTTTCCACAGCAAGTCCCTATAAGTTTACCAGAAGCGTTATGACCGCTATTGATGAAGGCTATGCGAATATGGAAGACTTTACGCTGGTAGATGAATTGGAGAAGCTTTCCGGAGTACCGGTACCGGGAGCCATTCAGGAAATCCGTACCGCACCGGTATTACATAAGACCGAATGCGATAAGGAAGATATGGAAAAGACGGTATTAAGATTCCTTGAAAAGAAGATCTGACCTGAAACAGATGAGTAAAACTCGAGTTGCGTTAGCAACGGTTTTACATGCGGTTCTGAATAGAATAGATAAAGAAAAACGGTGCATCAGCACCGTTTTTTCATTTCTACATAAGTAAGATCTTCTGTGATTGGTTTATAAGCCGGACGGATGATTTTACCATTGTTCGCAAGCTCTTCCATACGGTGTGCACTCCAGCCGACAATACGTGCAATCGCAAAGATTGGTGTGTAGAGTTCTAAAGGAAGTCCGAGCATCTGATATACGAAGCCGGAATAGAAGTCCACGTTGATGCTGACTCCTTTATACATCTGACGTTCATCGGCAATGACCTTCGGAGCAAGAGTTTCAACAAGAGAGTACAGTGCAAATTCCTTTTCCAGATGCTTTTCCACGGAGAGCTTTTCCACGAAGGATTTGAAAATGACTGCTCTTGGATCGGACTTGGAATAAATCGCATGTCCCACACCATAGATGAGACCGGCATGATCGAAGGCCTCCTTATGAAGAAGCTTACGAAGGTAATCTGCAACCTCGTCTTCGTTCGTCCAGTCTTTGACCTCTTGTTTCATTTCCTCGAACATTTTAACAACCTTAATATTCGCACCGCCGTGTCGGGGACCCTTCAGGGAACCGATTGCAGCGGCAATGACAGAATAGGTATCGGTGAGAGAGGAGGTTACTACATGGGTCGTGAAGGAGGAATTATTACCACCACCGTGTTCCATATGTAGTACCAGGGCAATATCCAGCAGCTTGGCTTCCAGAGGAGTGTACCGGCTGTCCGGTCTTAAAATATGCAGGATGTTTTCTGCGGTGGAAAGAGACGGATCCGGACGATGGATGAACAGGCTTTTTCCATCGTGATAGTGGCAGTAAGCCTGATAGCCGTAAATGGAGAGCAGCGGGAACAGGCTGATCAGCTGCAGGCACTGACGAAGCACGTTAGGAAGTGAAACGTCATCAGCACGGTCATCATAGGAATATAAGGTAAGCACGCTTCTTGCAAGAGTGTTCATCATATCCTGACTCGGCGCCTTCATAATAATATCACGGACAAAGCCTGTGGGAAGGCTTCGGTAGGTGGCGAGCATGGAACGGAAACCGGCAAGCTCCTTCTCGTTAGGAAGCTCATCGAACAGAAGAAGATAAGCGACTTCTTCAAATCCAAAGCGCCCATCGCTTGTGAATCCACTGACCAGATCCTTGACATCGTACCCGCGGTAAAACAGCCGTCCGTGACAGGGATGAGATTCTCCGTTGATGATCTCGGTTGCACGGACATCGGAAATTCTGGTTAAGCCGGCCAGAACACCCTTGCCGTTTAAGTCGCGTAAGCCCCGTTTTACATCATATTTCGTGAATAATTCGGTATCAATGAGGTCTGCAGTTTCGCTCTTTTGAGCAAGGCGTATGATATCGGGAGTGATCTCTGAAAAAATGTTATTATCTGCCATAGCAAAACTCCTTTCTGCTGCAATGATCATGTTGTGTGGTTGGGTTAAGTTTTCTATCATAAATATTGAATTTAAAAATAGTATCTGGTAAATAAGTTGGGAAACATTCTGTATTAAAGGCCAAGATGTTGCGATTCCATACTGTAATAGAAAAACGCAGAAAAGTTAGTACCATTAATATAGCACAAATGAAAAAAAGCAGGCAAGTAAAAAACAGATTGTTTACAAAAAATTAATAATTATAAAATATAAAAATCTCCGAAAATTCGCATCACAGCATATTTACTTCTGAAAAAAAATATGATATATTTTATCTTGGCTATGGAAATAGTTATATATTTAACAATAAGGAAGAGAGGTTTTTGGAAATGGCAGACATTAATTTAAGTCAGTATGGCATTACTGGCACAACAGAAGTTGTTTACAACCCTTCTTATGAGTTTTTATTTGAAGAGGAAACAAAAGCTGGTCTTGAAGGATATGAAGTCGGCAAAGTTACCGAACTCGGCGCAGTTAACGTTATGACTGGTATCTACACCGGACGTTCTCCTAAAGACAAGTACATCGTTATGGATGAGAACTCTAAGGACACTGTATGGTGGACCTCCGATGAGTACAAGAACGACAATCATCCGATGACTCAGGAAGCATGGGAATCCGTTAAGGATCTTGCTAAGAAGGAACTTTCCAACAAGAGACTTTTCGTTGTAGATGCATTCTGTGGTGCTAATAAAGATACACGTATGGCAGTTCGTTTCATCGTAGAAGTAGCTTGGCAGGCACATTTCATTAAGAACATGTTCATCCAGCCTTCGGAAGAAGAACTGAAAGACTTTACACCGGACTTCGTTGTTTACAACGCATCCAAGGCTAAAGTTGAGAACTACAAGGAATTAGGATTAAACTCTGAAACATGTGTAGCATTCAACATTACCAGCCGTGAGCAGGTAATCATTAACACATGGTACGGCGGAGAAATGAAGAAGGGTATGTTCTCCATGATGAACTATTACCTTCCTCTTAAGGGTATTGCTTCCATGCACTGCTCTGCAAATACCGATATGAACGGTGAGAACACTGCAATTTTCTTTGGCCTTTCCGGAACAGGTAAGACAACACTTTCTACAGATCCTAAGCGTCTCCTGATTGGTGATGACGAGCATGGCTGGGATGACAATGGCGTATTCAACTTCGAGGGTGGATGCTACGCTAAGGTTATCAACCTTGACAAGGATTCCGAGCCTGATATCTACAACGCAATCAAGAGAGATGCTCTTCTTGAGAATGTAACTGTAGATGAAGCTGGTAAGATTGATTTCGCAGATAAGAGCGTTACCGAGAATACTCGTGTGTCTTATCCGATCAACCATATTAAGAACATTGTACGTCCGATTTCTTCCGCACCTGCAGCTAAGAACGTAATCTTCCTTTCCGCAGATGCATTCGGAGTACTTCCTCCGGTATCTATCCTTACACCGGAACAGACTCAGTACTACTTCCTTTCCGGATTTACTGCTAAGCTTGCAGGAACCGAAAGAGGAATTACCGAGCCTACACCTACCTTCTCTGCTTGCTTCGGACAGGCTTTCCTTGAGCTTCATCCGACCAAGTACGCAGAAGAACTTGTTAAGAAGATGGAAAAGAGCGGAGCTAAGGCTTACCTTGTAAATACCGGTTGGAACGGAACTGGAAAGAGAATTTCCATTAAGGATACCAGAGGTATTATTGATGCAATCTTAAGTGGTGCAATCGTAAGCGCTCCTACCAAGCAGATTCCTTACTTCAACTTCGAAGTTCCTACCGAGCTTCCCGGAGTAGATCCTGCAATTCTTGATCCTCGTGATACTTATGCAGATGCTTCTGCATGGGAAGAGAAAGCAAAAGACTTAGCAGGCAGATTCAACAAGAACTTCGCTAAGTATGAAGGAAATCCGGCAGGTAAGGCATTAGTATCTGCAGGTCCTCAGCTATAATTTTATCATTCTGACTGATTGAATTTTGAAGCGTCGTATGGAATTCCATACGACGCTTTTTAGGTTGTCCTTCTGTAACATCTGTCAATATACAAATCCGTAAAATTCCGTTATAATAGAATGAACGTAACTATTCTGAATAGACGAATGAACTTAAAAATGAGACAGGAGGAAGTATTACATGCAGGAACAGGAATTACTTGACTTATTAAAGGATATGTCGTTGGACGAGAAGATTAATCAGATGGTACAGCTGAATGCTGATTTTTATGACATGGAAGAAAATGGGGACAGCATTACAGGACCAATGCTGGAAATGGGACTTACGAAGGATCAGGTATGGCAGGCGGGTTCTGTACTTGGAACGGTAGGAGCAGCCAAAATTAAGAAGTTTCAGAAGGTTTATATGGAGCATCAGCCGCATCATATCCCGCTTTTATTTATGGCAGATGTGATTAACGGATACCGTACCGTATTTCCGATACCCCTGGCGCAGGGATGTACATTTGATCCGGAGCTGGTAAGAAAGATGGCGTCTGTTTCTGCTAGGGAAGCATCACGTGCCGGACTTCATCTGACCTTTTCACCGATGTCTGATCTGGCAAGAGATGCCAGATGGGGACGGGTTCTGGAATCCACAGGAGAAGATCCTTATCTGAACCGCTGTATGACCACTGCCATGGTAAAGGGATATCAGGGAGAGGATGTTTCGAAGGAAGATCATGTAGCAGCCTGTGTGAAGCATTTTGCGGCATACGGGGCTCCGCTGGGAGGACGTGACTACAATCAGGTAGAGCTTTCCGAAAGAACCCTGCGTGAGGATTATCTTCCATCCTATAAGGCTGGCGTAGATGCCGGTGCCCAGATGATTATGACCTCCTTTAATACTTTAGGACGTGTTCCTTCCAGTGCAAACAAAGCATTGATGCGGGGAATTCTGCGTGAGGAATGGGGATTTGACGGAGTGGTAATTTCCGACTGGGCTGCAATCTGGGAGCTTTTAAAGCATGGAATCGCTGAGGATGAAGACGAAGCAGCTGCGCTTGCTGTGAAAGCAGGTGTCGATATTGATATGATGACGGAGATCTATACGAACCACCTGAAGAAGCTGGTAGAAGAAGGGAAAATTAAGGAGAAGCTGATTGACGAGGCGGCGTACCGGATTCTCCGGCTCAAGAACCGTCTTGGACTTTTTGAAAATCCATATAAAAATGCAGATGAAGTGTATGATGAGGCTGCGGAAATTGAACAGGAGCATCGTGCACTGGCAAGAGTTGCTGCTGCCGAGAGCTTTGTATTGCTCAAAAACGATGATAT
The DNA here is from genome assembly GCA_963650485.1 of Bacteroidaceae bacterium. Taxonomy (GTDB): domain Bacteria; phylum Bacillota; class Clostridia; order Lachnospirales; family Lachnospiraceae; genus Suilimivivens. The sequence continues at coordinate 55,483 of CAVJLN010000009.1, read as the reverse complement.
TCTTCCGTTGGTGAAAAAGGCAGATGCGACAGAAAATTCGCAGCACACAGGGATTGCACTTATCGGTCCTTATGTAAAGGAAAAGCAGACCTGCGGATCCTGGTCGCTATTCTGGAAGCAGTCGGATCTGGTTACGGTGGAGGATGGAATCCGGAATAAGGAATTGGATGCAAATATTACCTATGCAAAAGGCTGTGAGATTCTGGGATATCAGCAGAAGATCTGTGCTTTTGGCGCAGAATTTGAGAATACGAAATCCAAAGAAGAACTGGAAGCAATGCTTCAGGAAGCGGTAGAGACCGCAAAGAAGGCAGAAACGGTTATTCTGTTTCTTGGCGAGCACTATCAGGCAAGCGGAGAAAGCGCTTCCCAGACCGAAATCCGGTTACCGGCTCACCAGTTGGAGTTACTGGATCGGGTTTATGAGGTGAATCCGCAGATTGTGGTTGTAACCTTCAGCGGTCGTCCTTTAGATCTGCGCCATGTGGTTGAAAAGGCAAAGGCGGTTTTACATGTCTGGTTCCCTGGAACCGAAGGTGGAAATGCCATTGCAGATGTATTGTTCGGTGATCAGGAGCCGGGTGGCAGACTTGCAATGTGCTTCCCTTATACGGTTGGTCAGGTTCCGGTATATTACAGTGAGCTGCATACCGGTCGCCGCCGTCCGGAGTCTGTGATTACGCCAAGAGGCGTATCCGGTTATCTGGATGCACCGAACCGTCCTCTTTATGCATTTGGATTTGGATTGACTTATACAAGCTTTACTTATTCCGGTGTCTCATTAAGCAGTGAGACGATGACAGGGAAAGAGAGCCTTACGGCCAAGATAACAGTACGGAATACTGGAAACCGCGCAGGAACTGAGGTAGTACAGCTATATATCCGGGATGTGGCAGGCAGTGTGGCAAGACCGGTCAGAGAGTTAAAAGGTTTTCAGAGAATTACCCTTCAGTCCGATGAAAGCAGGGAGGTGACATTTGAAATCACGGAGGAGATGCTTCGGTTTTATAATATCGACATGGAATATGCAGCAGAACCCGGCAGATTTGAGGTCTACATCGGGGGCAACAGTGATGCCGGGCAGAAAGCAGAATTCCGACTTGTATAGAGCTTTTACTTAGGACAGGAGAAAAGGGAGAGGGTATGAAAGTTCAGTGTGAGTATTGTAACAGTTGGATTGATGACACAGATGAGAAATGTCCAAATTGTGGGGGTGTCAACAAGTCTTATAAGCGGGCAACAGATCAAACACCCAAAACGATTGAAGAACTGAAGCAGTGGTATATCAATCATCATCTGCCACCGGAGGAAACAACACGATTTTTCATCGGAAGGAATTACCAGCAGCCACGTGCCTTTGGTATTTACTAGAATGAGAAGGGAGAGTTCGTTGTTTATAAGAACAAGGATATTATGATGCCAGTGTCCCAACGTCATATTATTATTTGCATATAGAGAGTATAACGAAATGAAGATAGGACTTGACATGACACGTATCATTGTATACAATTATGCATAGCAGGAATTATACAGGTATACTGCATAATTCTGCACAATGTGTAACTTTTGAATGGTTACAAAAATGCAATAATTGGAGGGTGATATGGTAGTGGACGATAATAACAGCAATTTCCTAAACAGACCGGTGACACTGAATTCCAAGAATAACCTGCTAGAAATCGAAGAGCATATGTATATTCTGGATGATGTGGAGAAGCCGAACGTATTCCGTAACATGTTTCCTTATTCCGAGGTTCCGAAGATACCGTTTAATGATCGAATTGTGCCTCACAATATGCCAAAGGACATCTGGATTACGGATACGACATTCCGTGATGGACAGCAGTCCAGAGCACCGTATACAACGGAGCAGATTGTAACGATTTATGATTATCTGCATAGGCTGGGCGGACCGAATGGAATGATCCGTCAGAGTGAATTCTTCCTATACAGTAAGAAGGATCGTGATGCGGTTTATAAGTGCATGGAGCGGGGATATGAGTTCCCGGAAGTGACAAGCTGGATTCGAGCAAGCAAGGAAGACTTTAAACTGGTAAAAGAAATTGGTATGAAGGAGACCGGAATTCTGGTCAGCTGTTCCGACTATCATATTTTCCTGAAATTGAAGATGAATCGTCGCCAGGCGATGGAACATTATTTAAGTGTAGTAAGAGATTGTCTCGAAGAGGGAATCAGTGTAAGATGTCATCTGGAGGATATTACCAGAGCGGATATTTATGGTTATGTGGTTCCGTTTTGTCTGGAACTGATGAAATTAATGGAAGAATACAAGATTCCGATTAAGGTCCGTGCCTGTGATACGATGGGGTATGGTGTAAACTATCCGGGAGCCGTTATTCCAAGAAGTGTGCAGGGGATTATTTATGCATTACATACGCATGCCGGTGTTCCCCATGAGCTGTTGGAATGGCATGGACACAACGACTTCTATAAGGCAGTAGTCAATTCGACAACGGCATGGCTGTATGGCTGCTCCGGAGTGAATACGTCCCTGTTTGGTATTGGAGAGCGTACCGGAAATACACCACTTGAGGCTATGGTATTTGAATATGCGCAGTTAAAGGGTGGGCTGAATGGGATGGATACGACAGTGATCACCGAGCTTGCAGAATACTATGAGAAAGAAATCGGGTATCATATTCCGTCAAGAACACCGTTTGTCGGCAAGAATTTTAATGTAACAAGAGCCGGTGTACATGCGGATGGATTATTAAAAAATGAAGAAATTTATAATATTTTTGATACCGATAAATTTCTGAACCGTCCGGTATTGTGCGCTATATCGAACACCTCCGGACTTGCGGGAATTGCACACTGGATTAATTCCTATTACAAGCTTCCGGCAGACAAGCAGCTTGAAAAATCTTCCCCCTTGGTGCATGAATTGAAGGTATGGGTGGATCAGCAGTATGAGGATGGCCGTGTAACGGTTATGACGGACAACGAGCTGGTTGCAAAGATAGGTGAAGTATGTGATAAGCTTGGAATTTCACTGTATGTGTAGCTATTCTGAATAGTTACCACTGTATTAAAACGAAAGGTTAGAAAGCAGGAAAGAAAAAGTAAATGAGCAGATATGATGTAAAGCAGGAAGTGACAGACAAGTATTCCCTCCGCGGAAGGGTCTTTCACAAGCTTCGGGAGGATATCCTGAATGGAAAGTATAAGGAGAATGAGGAATTAAAGGAGGTTGCGATCGGAGAGGAGCTTGGGGTATCCAGAACGCCTGTCCGTGAGGCTTTCCGACAGCTCGAGTTAGAGGGACTGATTCAGATCGTACCCAATAAAGGAGCCTATGTAACCGGGATTACTGCAAAGGATGTCAAGGATATTTACATGATTCGTTCTTCCTTAGAGGGAATGTGTGCACGTCTTGCAACAGAACATATTACGGAGGAACAGCTGGAGGAGCTGGAGGAAAATGTGTATCTGGCAAGCTTCCATGCTTCCAAGGGACATATGGAGCAGATGACAGAGTTAGATAATCGCTTCCATCATATCCTGTATGCATCCTGTGATTCCAAAATGCTGGAAAATCTGTTACAGGACTTTCACCAGTATGTTATCCGAATCCGTAGGAAAACCTTGTCTACCAAGGAAAGAAGCATGGCCTCTAACGAAGAACACCGTCTGATTATGGAGGCGATCAAGGCCAAGAAGCCGGATGAAGCAGAAAGGTACGCCACGCAGCATATGATTAATGCCTTTGACAACATTGTAAAAAACGGATTGTATGAGAATTTTCAATAACGATTCCGAAGCATTATCAGGATAAATCAAACAGAAAACGGAAAGGAAAAATTCATGGACAAGATTAAAATGACCACGCCCTTAGTCGAGATGGACGGGGATGAAATGACACGAATTTTATGGCAGATGATTAAGGAGGAGCTTCTTCTTCCTTATATTGATCTGAAAACCGAGTATTATGACCTGGGTCTTCCGCATCGAAACGAGACCAATGACCAGGTGACGGTAGACAGTGCGGAAGCAACAAAGAAGTACGGAGTTGCCGTGAAATGCGCAACCATTACACCGAATGCAGCTAGGATGACCGAATATCATCTGAAGGAAATGTGGAAGAGCCCGAATGGTACGATCCGTTCCATCTTAGACGGAACCGTATTCCGTGCCCCGATTCTGGTAAAGGGAATCGTTCCTTATGTAAAGAACTGGACAAAGCCGATTACCATTGCAAGACATGCCTATGGGGATGTTTATAAGAATGTTGAAATCAAGGTGCCGGGCAAAGGAAAGGCAGAGCTTGTTTATACGGCAGAGGATGGAACGGAAATCCGTGAAACAATCCATAACTTTGAAGGACCGGGTGTGGTTCAGGGAATTCATAATACGGATAAGTCCATCAGCAGCTTTGCAAGAGCCTGCTTCAATTATGCAATTGATACGAAACAGGATCTCTGGTTTGCTACCAAGGATACGATTTCCAAGAAGTACGACCACGATTTCAAGGATATTTTCCAGGAAATTTATGATGCAGAATACAAGGGTAAATTTGAAGAGCTTGGAATTGAATATTTCTATACACTGATTGATGATGCGGTAGCAAGAGTGATCCGTTCCGAAGGAGGCTTTATCTGGGCCTGCAAGAACTACGATGGCGATGTGATGTCTGATATGGTGGCAACAGCCTATGGCGATCTGTCCATGATGACTTCGGTACTCGTTTCTCCGAGCGGCGTGTATGAGTATGAGGCAGCACATGGTACGGTACAGCGCCATTACTACAAGCATTTAAAGGGAGAAGAGACTTCAACAAACTCCATTGCAACCATTTTTGCGTGGTCCGGCGCGCTGCGCAAGCGTGGAGAACTGGACCAAAACAGGGAACTGATGGAATTCGCGGATAAACTGGAGCAGGCCTGCATTAAGACCGTGGAGGACGGCAAGATGACTAAGAGCCTCTCTCTGATCTCCACCTGTGAGCATCCGGTAATTTTAAACAGTCTCGAGTTCATTAAGGCAATCCGTGAGACGCTGGAGGAATTGCTGTAATACAGAATATGTACGGAAAGGCGGGGATCCCCCGCCTTTTGATATATAACGCACCCGATGAAAGAGGGGACAATTTATTGACAATATTTTAACAGTGTACTAAAATTAATAGCGAGTAAATTACTAATAAATCAGGGAGGGAACTCCATTGGATAATAAAGAAATCTCACAGGCGGTAATCGGCCGCCTGCCCAGATATTTCCGCTATCTGGGAGAGTTGAAGGACGATGGAATTGAACGGATTTCATCACAGGAGCTGAGTGCGATTATGAAGGTAACGGCGTCTCAGATCCGCCAGGATTTTAATAATTTCGGAGGATTTGGACAGCAGGGATATGGCTACAAGGTAGAGTATCTGTACGAAGAGATCGGGAAGATCCTAGGGCTTCATAAGACGCACAATCTGATTATTATCGGAGCCGGAAACTTAGGTCAGGCACTTGCCAATTACATGAATTTTGAACGGAGAGGCTTCCTCTTTCGTGGAATCTTTGACAACAATCCGGCACTGTTCGGGAAGAAGATCCGGGATCTTGAGGTGCAGCCTATGGAGGAACTGGAAACCTTTGTCAAAGAAAATGAAATTGATATTGCTGTATTAACCATTCCGAAGGCCAGTGCCTTAGAGGTTGCAGAGCGGCTTGCCAGACAGGATATTAAGGGAATCTGGAACTTCGCCCATATTGACCTGAATCTTCCAAAAGAGATTCAGGTGGAGAATGTTCATCTGTCGGATTCCTTAATGAAACTTACTTATAATATTAACCGCTACGAAAACGAAAAAGAGGAATAGAGGTGCTGTGATAAGATACGGGGAACAGTAACGAATAAATGAGGAAGGTGATGGTATGTCGAGAAAGGATGAAATCTATTCTCCTGCATTAAAAGAAAAGAAAATACCAATACTGACTCTGGATAATAAATGGCATCGGCTGTTTACGCAGACGAATCCGAACAAGACGATCCTGCGCCTTGAAGAAGAACTCAATGAACTTCTGAAAAAACAGGGGAAAGCGACAACAGAGAGTAAAGACATCAAGCGTCTTAAGAAAAAGCTGATGCAGGAAATTGTAGAAAATGCCGAAGGTACTGCGGAAGGTAATGATGAAAAAGCACTGAAGAAAATGGAAGATAATAAGCGCCTCATTAACGAATGCAATGAGAGACTTACCATGTATGAGGATCAGCTCATCGAGCTGCCACGGGAGATTGACCGGGTGAACCGGGAACTGATGCTGCAGACCATGGATATCTGTTACGATACCTTAAAGGCCAATGAAGCAGAGATTGAAGAGACGGCGAAATGGGTAGCAGCATTCCGGGTTGAATTAAAGAAGCGTCTCATTCGCAAGCAGGAAAAGGAGCAGATGAATCAGGAACTGTATTCCTATATGCACGATATCTTTGGAGCCGAGGTGATCGAGATCTTTGATATGAAATATGAAAAGGAAAATCCGGATCATGCTGTACCGAAGGAAACTGAAAACAAATAAGACACAAAGCATACAGGCAGTGGCAGAAAGAAAACCACTGCCTGCCTTATATCCGAAGAAGAAAGTGAGGGTGGCAGGATGAGATATGCAGTAACCGCATCAGAGATGAAGGAATGTGATCACGGAACGATCGAACGAGCCGGAATTCCGTCCATGGTATTAATGGAGCGTGCAGCGCTGGCTGTTACAGAAGTGCTTATCAAGCGCTATCCGGACCGAAACCGGGTACTGATTGTGGCAGGAAAGGGAAATAACGGCGGGGATGGACTGGCAGTCGGACGACTTCTTGCGAAGACAGGCCGTCAGGTGACCTTTTTCCAGATAAAGGGTAATTATTCGGAAGAAGTCGGGAAACAAAGGGAGATTCTGTTACAATTAGGGTTTTCCATCTGTGACACATGGCCGGACGGAGAATATGATATCATTATAGATGCCCTGCTTGGAATCGGCATTACCGGGAAAGCACGTGGTGAAGCGCTTGAGATGATTCATAAGATGAATGAATATAGGTGCAGTTTCCAAAGGGAAAGGCCTTTTAAAGGCGAAACAGCAGGCATAGAACGACGAAATGGAATAGCTCCGGTGCTCTGTGCCGTGGATCTTCCAAGCGGCATTGATACCGATACGGGGGCAGTGTGCGGGGAAGCTGTGAAGGCAGATCTGACGGTGACCTTCCAATATCTGAAAAAGGCACATCTCCTGTATCCGGGAAGAGAATATTGCGGCAGGGTTTATCTGCGTGATGTGGGAATCGAAGACTACGGCATCGGTGCAGAAACGGCTTTTACCTATGAGAAGGAAGATGCGATGAAGCTGCTGCCGCAAAGAAAATCATCGGGACATAAGGGAACCTTCGGGAAGGTTCTGTTATATGCCGGAAGCCGAGAAATGAGTGGAGCGATGCTCCTGTGTGCAAGAGCAGTTCTATGTTCCGGGGCAGGCATGTTGAAGGTGCTGACCGAAGAAACGAACCATGCTTTATTGCGCACGGTACTTCCGGAAGCCATAATTGCAACGGATCCGGTGAAGGATCTGGAATGGGCGGATGTACTAATTGCCGGTCCTGGAATCGGAACCTCGAAAGAAGCGGCGGAAACTCTCGGGATACTATTGTGTGCATCACAGATTCCCATGATCCTGGATGCGGATGCACTGAATCTGCTTGCGGATGTCTCGGCGTTTATGGAACTTATGAAGAAAAAAGCGCCAAAGCAGCCGGTGATACTGACCCCGCACCCGGGAGAGTTTTTACGGCTGTCAGGACTTGCAATGACGGATTATCAGCAGGAACGTGAGAAGGCAATACGCACCTTTCAGGAACAGTGCCACTGCATTCTGGTCTCCAAGGATGCCTGTACAGCGGTTACGGATGGAGCGGCCCTGTATCTGAACTCTACCGGCAATGACGGAATGGCAACGGCAGGAAGCGGTGATGTGCTGACCGGGGTAATCGGAAGTCTTCTGGCACAGGGACTTCCAGCTTTTGAAGCAGCTTCAAAGGGCGTTTTTCTTCACGGTCTTGCAGGAGATGAAGCAGTGTTAAAGAAAGGAAAGCATGGAATGATCGCTTCCGATCTCATTGAAAATCTGTGGACATATCTGGAATAAATTCAAAGTATACCTTTCGGACAATCCGGCTATACTTACTACTGAAAAAGGAAACCAGTTTGGAACGAAGGGATTGTTATGAGACGTGGAGATGTATATTATTGCGATTTAAGACCGGTGGTTGGCTCGGAACAGGGAGGAATCCGCCCTGTACTGATTATACAGAATGATGTGGGGAATAAACACAGCCCGACGATCATTGTTGCAGCCATCACTTCAAAACAGAATAAAGCAAAGCTTCCAACGCACATTGAACTGAGTGCAAAACGGTATGACATGGAGCGCGATTCGGTGATTTTGTTAGAACAGTTACGTACCGTTGATAAGAAACGATTGAAGGACCGCGTGTGTCATCTGGATGAAGAAATGATGCGTCAGGTGAGCAAAGGACTGATGATCAGCCTGGAGCTGTGTACATAAGTGCAGTCTGCTTGACGATACAAAGAGGAAATGTTATAGTTTATTTTGATGTTTTATACGATACAAAGGAGATGAAAAAATGGAAGAGGATGCATCTTCGGCAAATTCCGTAAAGAATTTCTGGCATCACTTGAAAAAGCTTGGCAGTGACAATTCGGATCATGTAACCGAGGAAATTATTTCCATGGTGAACGAAGGTCATGAGCAGGGCGTGTTTCAAGCAACGGAAGCAGAAATGATTACGAACATTTTTGAATTCGGAGATAAAGAGGCAAAGGATATCATGACGAACCGTAAGAACATTCTTGCTATCGATCAGGATACCCTGTTGGAGGATGCCATAACCCAGATGCTGGATGCGGGTAAAAGCCGCTTTCCGGTTTATCATGAAAATATTGATGAGATCGTCGGAATCCTGCATTTTCGTGATGCTATTGTGACAGACCGGAAGGAAGAAAATGCCGGGAAAAGCGTTGGAAGCATTGAGGGGCTTCTGCGTGAAGCTATGGTAATTCCGGAGACCAAGAATATTGCCGATCTGTTCCGGATGATGCAGAAGACAAAAACCCAGATGGTGATTGTCGTGGATGAATATGGACAGACCAAGGGCGTCCTTGCCATGGAAGATATTCTGGAAGAAATTGTTGGCAACATTCAGGATGAGTACGACGAGGATGAACAGTATATCGAAGAAACCGGCAATAAAGATGAATATATTATTGATGGAATCACTCCGCTTAAGGAGTTGGAGGAACGATTCCACATTTCCTTCCGCGAGGAGGAATTTGAAACATTAAATGGCTTTATGATCTCTAAGATGGATAAGATCCCGGAGGAAAACGAAGACTTTTCCGTAGATGTGGACGGTTACAATTTCAAAATTCTGTCTGTAGAGCATAAGATGATAAAGAGCGTTCTTGTTACGAAAAAGAAGCAGGAACCGCAGCAAAATGTTATCACAAAAAACGAATAGATGAAAAGAGGAGTACAGGTATGTCAGGACATTCAAAATTTGCAAACATTAAGCATAAGAAGGAGAAGAACGATGCAGCAAAGGGCAAGGTTTTTACTATTATCGGTAGAGAAATCGCAGTTGCTGTAAAAGAAGGCGGACCGGATCCGGCGAACAATTCCAAGCTTGCACAGGTCATTGCGAAAGCAAAGGCCAACAATATGCCGAACGATACGATTGACCGTGGAATCAAGAAAGCAGCCGGAGATGACGGAAGCGTAAACTATAAGTATGTTACCTATGAAGGATACGGACCGAACGGAATCGCCATCATTGTGGATGCACTTACCGATAACCAGAACCGTACCGCAGCCAATGTGCGTAATGCATTTACCAAGGGCAACGGTAACGTAGGGACACCGGGATGCGTTTCCTTCATGTTTGATAAGAAGGGGCAGATCATTATTGACAAGGAAGAATACGACGGAGATGCTGATGAACTGATGATGCTTGCCTTAGATGCAGGCGCAGAGGATTTCTCAGAGGAAGAGGACAGCTTCGAAATTCTTACTTCTCCGGATGACTTCGATGCCGTATTAAAGGCATTACAGGATGCCGGAATTGAAATGGCATCCTCCGAAGTAACGATGATTCCTCAGAACTATGTAGAACTTACCGATGAAACAGCTGTAAAGAATCTGCAGAGAACCTTGGATCTGCTGGATGAAGATGATGATGTACAGGCAGTGTATCATAACTGGGATGAATAAGAAGATCCACTTGGAATAAAATCAGAATATGGGGGCAGAAATGAACAGAGATTACGAAAAAGAAACAATCTGCGTACAGGCAGGCTGGCAGCCGAAGAATGGGGAACCGAGAATTCTTCCGATTTATCAAAGTACTACTTTTAAATACGAAACGTCTGAACAAATGGGAAAGCTGTTTGATCTGGAAGAATCCGGATACTTTTATTCCAGACTTCAGAATCCGACGAATGATTATGTTGCAGAGAAGATCTGTGAATTAGAAGGCGGCGTGGCAGCCATGCTTACTTCATCCGGTCAGGCGGCCAACTATTATGCTGTATTTAATATCTGCGAAGCAGGGGATCATGTGGTTATGTCCTCTATGGTTTACGGGGGAACCTTTAACCTGCTTGTTGTAACCATGAAGAAGATGGGAATTGAGTGCACGGTTGTGGATCCGGACTGGCCGATCGAAGAGATCAATAAAGCATTCCGACCGAATACCAAGTGTGTGATGGCAGAGTCAATTGCCAATCCGGCACTGGTTGTTCTGGATTTTGAAAAGTTCGCAAAAGCAGCGCATGACCATGATGTGCCGCTTATTGTAGATAATACCTTCGCGACACCGATTAACTGTAATCCATTTCAGTTTGGCGTAGACATCGTAACTCATTCCACGACCAAGTATATGGATGGACATGCAATGACAATTGGTGGGGCAATTGTGGACTCCGGTAACTTTGATTTTTCCAGATATCCGGAGAAATTTCCGGGGCTTTGCAAGCCGGATGACTCTTACCATGGGGTAACTTACGTAGAAAAATTCGGGAAAGCCGCATACATAACAAAGGCAACGGTACAGCTAATGCGTGACCTTGGATCAGTACAGTCACCGCACGATGCGTTCCTATTGAATATTGGTTTGGAAACCCTGCCGCTTCGCATGGAACGCCATTGCTATAATGCCCAGAAGGTAGCTGAATTCCTGGAAGGTCATGAAAAGGTAGCCTGGGTGAACTATCCGGGACTTAAATCCAACAAGTATTATGAGCTTGCAAAGAAGTATATGCCGAAGGGAACCTGCGGAGTTGTTTCTTTTGGGTTAAAGGGTGGAAGAGCAGCCGCAGAAGAAATGATGGCGCATCTGAAGCTGGCGGCCATTGTGACACATGTGGCAGATGCAAGAACCTGTGTTCTTCATCCGGCAAGCCATACGCATCGTCAAATGACGGATGAGCAGTTGAAGGAAGCAGGGGTGGCACCGGATTTAATTCGTTTTTCCGTTGGAATTGAGAATGTAAAGGATATCATTGCGGATCTCGAATATGCCTTAAGCTGTGTTTAACTTTAAAATTCCATTGCGGTAATATGGCATGCCAAAAGGCATGTGGAGGGATAATGTGAAGAGAATGAAACGAAGAGCGTCAATCATTATATGGACCATATTGGTGGCGGGAGTTCGTGCATTGTATGTATTTCTCAACTGGAATATGGTTACCGACTATTATGGATATTATGAGTGCGCCATGATCAGGGCAGAGGAGAGTACACCGTTACTATCTTCCGGACTGGCCTATGCTTATACGAATGTATTGTCAAGGCTGCTGGCACTGTGTGGAAATCATCTGGAAGCCGTACTGGTATTTCAGGGGATTTTGCAGCTGGCGGCTTTGTATTGCTTCCTGCGGGCCATGTGGTGTCTGTGCGGAAGACTGGCAGCATTGCTTTCGACAACGATTCTGGCGGCCATTCCCTCAATACTGATTGCGACAGCCAATGTGGAACCGATCAGCTTTTATCTGTTTCACTTTTCCTTCATTCTCCTTATGATTGGATATTTCTATACACTTTCCGGAGAGGAAGGCTGGCGCAGGAGCAGTATTTGTGAATTGTATCTGATATGGATGGGCTTTTACCTGGGAGTGGTCTGTATCTGGAATTATGCAGGCTTTCTTCTGGTAATTCTGTTTGGGGGAGTGCTGGTCAAGATACATCTGGCAACGAAGGAGCTGATCCTGAGACAGGATCAGGATCTTTTGGAAGAAAAGGATCAGATTATGTCTACGTTTTCACAGGCACTTATTGTATTCCTTGGAATGCTTCTTGGAATGTTTGCAACGCTTATGAAATATACCGGAATTTCCGGTGAAGTCATATCTGGTCAGATCCAATGGTGGGTCGGACAGTTCCGGGATCTGCCGGGAACCTGTCAGGGACTGGAGCTTAAATATGTGATTTATGTTATGACAGTTATTCTCGTTGGAATGCTGTGCAATATTGGTCGGACCTGTTATAAGAAGTACAGAGAGGAAGGCGGGGCTTCTGGACAGGAAAAGCTGAAACAAGAGCAAAAAGAAGAACAACAGAAGGAAAGCATAGATCATCTGACGATTGAGACAGAGAATTCGGGAGAGAGAAAGAATCCGGAAATGCTAGAGAACGAAAATGAATCAGAAGAAAAATCAACTGCTTTAGAAGAAGACTGGAGATTTGATTTGGATGATGTTCCGGAAGAAGACTGGAGATTCCCGGATGAACTGCTGGAGGAAGACAAGCAGCCGGAAAATCCGGACTTCTTTGTGGCATCGGATGGACGAAAGATAAAATACCTTGAGAATCCTCTGCCGGGACCGAAAAAGCATGTTTCCCGTCATGTTGATTTTGATTTTGAAGTCAATATGGACGATATGCTTGCATTTGACCGGAAACTGGATGAAATTAAAGAAAGGGAATGCAGGGATCGTTAGAAACTTACATACGAATAAGAACCCTTATTAAGGACATAATAAACGCATCGGAAATTTCCGGTGCGTTTTTGGTTGCCGGTGCATATCAGAAAATGATCCTGTGGATCATTTTCTGAGTATTGCGCATGAGTAAATGTTTCAGTGATCATTTTTGAATGAATTTGGAAGGGAGATCGTGTGGAAAACGAACAAAATATAAGAGTAGAGGAAGAAAAGAACCGGGATCGGAGAATTGAAGAAACCGGACAGGCCACCTTAAATAAGAATGAAAAAGAAAATACCATCCATCTGATTTCGGTGATCGGTGAGATTGAGGGGCATGATAATCTGGGAAGCAATTCCAAGTCTACGAAGTATGAACATATTCTGCCACAGCTTGCAGCCATTGAAGACAGTGAAAACATTGACGGGGTTCTCATTCTTTTAAATACCGTCGGGGGAGATGTGGAAGCAGGACTTGCCATTGCGGAAATGATTGCGTCATTAAGTAAGCCCACTGTTTCACTGGTACTTGGGGGAAGTCATTCGATTGGTGTCCCGATTGCCGTTAGTACCGATTATTCCTATATTGTGCCAACGGGAACAATGGTCATTCACCCGGTGCGCATGAATGGCATGGTGATTGGAGTGCCGCAGACCTTTGATTATTTTAAGCAGATCCAGGACCGGATTACCGGATTTGTCTGTCATCATTGTAGCATTACGAGATCACGCTTTGAGGAACTGATGATGGAAACGGAAATGTTGACGAAGGATGTCGGAACAATCCTGGTAGGCAAGGAAGCGGTGGAAGAGGGGATTATTAATGATACCGGGGGAATCGGGGATGCTATGAAAAAACTACATTCTCTCATTGATAGCAAAAAGAAAAAATGCTATACTAATTAAGACTATGTAAGCACAAGATCTAGTGCTGAAAGGGATGTAGTATGGCACAGAGTAAGAAAAGCAACACCAGAAAAAATAATAATACCAGAAAAACAAACACGTCAGGCAAAAGCCGGAGCAGGAGTCAGAACCAGCGTCAGAGTGAGCCGATGGATGTGGCAATCAAAAGCGAAGTGATTTTGATTGCCTTGTTTGCCTTGTGCGTTTTTCTGTTTTTATGTAATTTTGGAATTATCGGCGTAATGGGAAATGCAATCAGTGGCGTGATGTTCGGAATTTTCGGACTCACCGCGTATCTGATTCCGGTTTTTCTGTTTATAGTCATTGCCTTCGCCATGATTAACAGTGGAAATATCATTGCCACAAGGAAGATTATTGCGACAGTATGTTTATATCTGATCGTCAGCATGATGTGTGAGCTGTTTACGAAAGCGCCACAGGAAGCGGCTTCTTATGATTTTAAGGGCATCTATGAAGCATGCAGTACGAACCGGAACGGCGGTGGAATTTTAGGCGGCTCCTTTGCTTATCTTGCGTACCACTTTTTAGGACTTATCGGAACCATATTGAGTCTTTTAGTGATCGCCATTATTGCGTTGATTGTCATTACGGACAAGTCTTTTATGAATGGTGTTAAGAGCGGAAGCCGGAAAGTTTATGAGCGTTCCAGAGAAGATGCGGCTTACCGCAGAGAACGGGCACAGAAGCGCAGGGAGGAAGCAGAAGAGCTCCGGAAGAGGAGAGGGGAAGAACGAAGGCTCCGGGAAGAACAGGAGGAGGATCAGAAGATTCTTCGCATGAATAAAAAGGTGACTGGTGTCATGATGGATACCTCCCTTACTGCAGAAAGCCATGAAGAACCTGTGGTACGCGAACGGGATGACATCCATGAGATTAATCTGTCCGATTTTGAAGAACAACTGGAACGACCTCATACGCAGATGGAAGAGGAAATGATACCGGAAGATACATATCAGAAGCCGGTGGCTGCACAGACGGTAGTTACGCAGTCAGCAGCTACGCAGTCCGTGATTACCCATGAAGAACCGTCTGGCGGTTTTGATTTCAGTAAGATCCGGATTAACGGAGAAGTAGGGGAACAGCAGAGTGATGATATTTCAGAGATCGTAAATCCCTATGAAGAAGGGGAAATACCGGTATCTGCGAAAACACGTCCGGTTGCCAGACTTCCGAAAGAGGATCCGTTTGGCATTCCGCTTACAACAGATCCGCAGCCGGAAACGGCGCGGAGTTCTGCGTCAGGCACAGGTATGACATCCGGTACGTCATCGGTCGGAACGAATCGCATGTCACAGACACAGACAGGCTCCACACAGAATCATGTGGCTCAGAACCATGCTCCCGGACAGGCACAGCAGGGCATGACACAGGAAAATCTCGGAAACCAGCCGGTACGTCCCAGGGAATATCAGTTTCCACCGATCAGTCTCCTGACGAAGAGCATGAGCAAGGAGAATCAGAATGCCGGAAACGAGCTTCGTGAAACTGCACAACGTCTACAGCAGACCCTGCAGACCTTCGGAGTACGGGTAACGATTACGAACATTAGCCAGGGGCCAGCCGTAACACGTTATGAACTGCAGCCGGAGCAAGGCGTTAAGGTAAGTAAAATTGTCGGACTGGCTGATGATATTAAGTTAAATCTTGCGGCTACAGACATTCGTATTGAAGCACCGATTCCCGGTAAGGCAGCGATTGGTATTGAAGTTCCGAATAAAGAAAATACAGCAGTCGGGTTACGGGAACTGCTTGAAACGGATGAATTTAAAAAGTTCCCTTCAAATATTGCATTTGCGGTTGGTAAGGATATTGCAGGACGTGTTGTGGTCAGTGACATTGCGAAGATGCCTCATATGCTGATTGCCGGTGCGACAGGATCCGGTAAATCGGTATGTATCAATACTCTGATTATGAGTATTCTGTACAAGGCAGATCCTTCGGACGTTAAACTGATCATGGTGGATCCGAAGGTGGTGGAATTGAGTGTTTATAACGGAATCCCCCATCTGATGATTCCGGTTGTGACTGACCCTAAGAAAGCATCTGCTGCCCTGCAGTGGGGCGTTGCCGAGATGACGGACCGTTATCAGAAGTTTGCAGACTTCAATGTCCGTGATCTTAAGGGATACAATAAGAAAGTGGAAGATATGGCTGCTAAAGGCGATCCGCAGGCTCCGAAGAAGATGCCGCAGATCGTGATTATCGTGGACGAGCTTGCCGATCTGATGATGGTATCTCCGGGCGAGGTGGAGGAATCTATCTGCCGTCTGGCACAGCTTGCAAGAGCAGCCGGAATCCATCTGATCATTGCGACCCAGCGTCCTTCGGTAGATGTTATTACGGGCCTGATTAAGGCGAATATGCCGAGCCGTATTGCATTCAGTGTATCCAGCGGTGTCGATTCACGAACCATTCTTGATATGAACGGAGCGGAGAAGCTTTTGGGTAAGGGCGATATGTTGTTTTATCCACAGGGCTATACGAAGCCTGTCCGGGTACAGGGCGCATTTGTTTCCGATAAGGAAGTTTCAGACGTTGTAGAGTTCTTAAAGAACCAGCAGCTTGGCAATATTTATGATTCCGATATCCAGGAAAAGATGGAAAGCCTGGGCTCTGCCTCAGGAGACGGATCTGGTGGCTCCGGCGGCGGTAATGAGCGGGATCAGTACTTTGTGGATGCAGCACAGTTCATCATTGAGAAGGATAAAGCATCGATCGGTATGTTACAGCGTGTGTTTAAAATCGGCTTTAACCGTGCAGCCCGGATTATGGATCAGTTGTGTGAGGCCGGTGTCGTTGGTGAAGAAGAGGGCACGAAGCCGCGTAAGGTACTGATGAGTCAGGAGCAGTTTGAGCAGTATATTGAGGAGTGCCTGTAACGGTGAAGGACGGAACAGTTTAGAATACTTATAGATAGAAAGGATTTATGAGGGATGAAATCAGATATTGAAATTGCACAGGAAGCAAAAATGGAACCGATTGCATCAGTTGCGGAAACACTCGGAATTACCGCAGAGGAACTGGAATTCTATGGAAAGTATAAGGCGAAGCTTTCTGACGAGTATCTTGAAAAGCTGAAGGAGCGTCCGGATGGTAAACTGATCCTCGTTACGGCCATTAATCCGACTCCTGCAGGAGAAGGAAAGACAACAACCAGCGTGGGACTCGGACAGGCCTTTGGAAGGATGGGAAAGAAAGCAGTCATTACGTTACGGGAACCCTCTTTGGGTCCCTGCTTTGGAATTAAAGGCGGTGCAGCCGGCGGCGGTTATGCACAGGTCGTTCCGATGGAAGATATCAACCTGCATTTTACCGGAGATTTTCATGCCATTACTTCCGCGAATAATCTGCTTGCTGCGTTGCTGGACAACCATATCCAGCAGGGCAACCAGTTACAGATTGATCCAAGACAGGTGACCTGGAAACGATGCCTTGACATGAATGACCGTGTATTACGTAATGTCGTTGTCGGACTGGGGGCAAAGGCAGACGGAATGGTACGAGAAGACCATTTCGTGATTACGGTAGCTTCTGAAATTATGGCAATTCTTTGTCTGGCAGATGATATGAAGGATTTAAAGGAACGTCTTTCTCGTATCGTGGTTGCTTATAACTATCAGGGAGAGCCGGTTACGGCAGGCGATCTGCAGGCGGTAGGCGCGATGGCAGCCCTTCTTAAGGATGCGTTGAAGCCCAATCTTGTGCAGACCTTAGAGCACAATCCGGTACTGATCCATGGTGGTCCTTTTGCGAACATCGCACATGGCTGTAACTCTGTAAGAGCTACGAAGGCTGCTTTAAAGATGGCCGATTACTGTATCACCGAAGCAGGTTTTGGCGCTGATCTCGGAGCAGAGAAGTTCTTTGATATCAAGTGCCGTATGGCAGGCTTAAAGCCGGATGTTGTGGTTCTTGTTGCAACAATTCGTGCACTTAAATACAATGGCGGTATTGCAAAAGCAGATCTTCAGAATGAAAACCTTGATGCATTAAAAAAAGGAATTGTGAACCTCGAAAAGCACATTGAAAATCTCCAGAAATATGGAGTGCCGGTCGTGGTTACCTTAAACAGTTTCCACACCGATACAGAAGCAGAAACCGCTTGGGTAAAGCAGTTCTGCGAAGAGAGAAACTGTGAGTTTGCCATTTCCAAGGTCTTTACCGAGGGCGGGGAAGGCGGTATCGAACTTGCCGAAAAGGTTATCCGATCCATAGAGACCAGGGAGAGCCATTTTAAACCGTTGTATGAGGATGCGCTTTCCTTAAAGGAAAAGATTGAAACCGTTGCAGGGGAAATTTATGGTGCGGACGGCGTAAGCTATGCACCGGCAGCGTTAAAGCAGTTAAAGAAAATCGAAGAGATGGGATTTGGAAACATGCCGGTATGTATGGCGAAAACCCAGTATTCCCTGTCCGATAACCCGGAACTCTTAGGAAGACCGGAAGGATTTACCCTGCAGGTAAGAGAGGCTTATATCTCTGCAGGAGCGGGCTTTGTCGTTGTCCTCACTGGAGCGGTTATGACCATGCCGGGACTTCCCAAGCATCCGGCCGCATTTGATATTGATGTGAACGAAGAAGGAAAGATTACAGGATTGTTCTAAAGGAGTGCGAAGATGGCAAAGATCATTAATGGAAAAGAAATATCCACACAGTTAAAGGATGAACTGAAGGAAAAGGTAGCACAGTTAAAGGAGCAGGGAATTGAGATTACCCTTGCCGTTGTGCAGGTCGGTGATAATCCGGCATCTACTGTTTATGTTAGAAATAAGAAAAAGGGTTGTGAATACATTGGAATCCGGTCGTTATCCTATGAGCTGCCGGAGGAGACTACGCAGCAGGAGCTGCTTGACCTGATCGGAGAACTGAATGAGCGGAAGGATGTGAACGGTATTTTAGTACAGCTTCCCTTACCTTCCCACATTGATGAAAATCTTGTAATCCGAACCATTTCTCCGTTAAAGGATGTTGATGGATTTCATCCGCAGAGCGTGGGTGCACTCTGCATTGGACAAAAGGGCTTTGTCTCCTGTACTCCCGCGGGAATTATTGAACTTTTAAAGAGAAGTAATATTGAAATTGAAGGCAGAGAATGTGTCATTTTAGGAAGAAGCAATATCGTCGGAAAGCCTATGGCATTATTAATGCTTCGTGAGAATGCAACTGTTACAATTGCACATTCGAGAACCAGAAATCTGAAGGAGGTCTGCAAGAGCGCAGACATTCTGATTGTTGCAATCGGTAAGCCGAAGATGGTAAATGCAGACTATGTAAAGGAAGGTGCGGTTGTTATTGATGTCGGCATTAACCGGGATGAGAACAATAAGCTTTGCGGAGATGTGGATTACGATTCCGTATTTCCGGTCTGCGAAGCTATTACGCCGGTGCCGGGGGGTGTCGGACCGATGACGATTGCGATGCTGCTGCATAACTGTGTGAACTCTGTTTTACGAATGTAGTTCTGAATAGTTAATAGATATATTTAGAGGCAGGCAGCATGGTATCCGGTAAGGGAAGGAGGTACGGAAATGATTTGTCCACGATGCGGATATGAAATGAAGGAAGAACATCTTTACTGTGAACGATGTGGAGCAGAGATCCAGATTGTTCCGGATTTTGAGCCTGAAATTCAAAACAGTATTGAGGAAACCCTGTCGACCGTTGCGGAAGAAATCAATCCGTATCCACATGAAAATCCTTCAGATTCCCCCAAAAAACCGGCAGAGGAGGATTTCCTTAAAGAGGAAAGCATTTTTAACGGTATTACTTCCAAAAAGCGTATTTTGATTACCACGCTTGCTGCCGTTCTGATGACGTTGATTATTGTTTTGATTGCCGGACTTATCTATCAGAATTATTCGGTGAACTATCAGCTCCGGGAAGCAGAAGAACGCATGGAAAAAGAGCAGTACAAGAATGCACTTACCTTTCTTGCCAAGGCCGAAAAATTGCAGCCGGAGGATTTGGAGATTCCCTATATGCAGGCGCAATGCTATTATGAACTGGGTGAAGCGGACCGGGCAGAAGAAATTCTGGAAAATGTTGTCTTTAAACGGTCGATGGATACGGAACGGAAGATACAGTATTTTGACTTTATTGTTACCATTCTTGCCGGTCAGCAGAATTACGAGCGGATCAATGTACTGCTGACAGAAAGCGGAGATACCGCGGTACAGACACAGTTCCAGCACTATATGGCGATGAAGCCGGAATTCGGATATTCTACCGGAAATTATGAAAAGGTGATTTCACTGAAAATCACAGCGAATACCACAGGAACGATTTACTATACGACCGATGGCAGTGAGCCACAGGAGTACAGTCTGGTATATACGGCACCGATCCTGTTAGAGCCGGGGGAGCACCGGATAAAAGCCGTTTTCGTGAACGATTATGGAATCCGCAGCGAAACGGTAGAAAACTATTATCTGATTGATGTTGCCATTCCGGAAAAACCGGAGGTTACACCGAGCAGCGGAGATTATCAGCTTCCTACCTTAATTGAGGCAGTCACCGAAGAAGAAGGAAATATTTATTATACCACAGATGGTTCCGAGCCAAATGAAAACAGTTTATTATATACAGAACCGATTGATATGCCGCTTGGCCGGACGAATTACTGCTTTGCAGTGATTTCCGAAGAAGGGGTAATGAGTGAAGTGGTGTACCGGAGTTATGATTTTGAACTGCAGACGCAGGTTACTGTGAAGGCGGCAATCGACCGGGTGAAAAAAGCACTTATGGATCAGCATATTCTGAAGGATATGCAGGGCAATTCCTTTGAAATCGAAGGAAGATATGTTTATGAGTATGAGACTCTTGTCGAAATCCCGAATTTAGGATATTATTATGAATTAAGCGAATCAATTGTCGATTCGGCAGGAAACCAGACACTTACCGGAAGGCTGTATGCGGTAGAGGTTTACAGTGGGACACCAAACCGTCTGGTTTACGATGAAAACGGTCAAATGGGGATTATCCCTTTGAATAAATAAAGTGGAGGCTTAATATGTACAAGATTTTAGAAGCAAAAGAGCTTACGGCAAACATTTTTTCCATGGTTGTCAAAGCAGAAAGAGTAGCAAAGTCCTGCGAACCCGGTCAGTTCGTGATTGTAAGAACCGATGCGGATGCAGAGAGAATCCCTCTGACGATCTGCGATTATGACAGAGAGAAGGGAACGGTTACCATCGTGTTCCAGATTGTTGGAGCAGGAACCCAGTACATGTCATCCTTAAAGGCAGGAGATGCGTTTCATGATTTCGTGGGCCCGCTTGGCTGTCCTTCTGAATTCGTGAAAGAAGACATAGAAGAACTGAAAAAGAAGAGTATTCTGTTTGTGGCAGGCGGTGTCGGAACTGCACCTGTTTATCCACAGGTGAAATGGCTCCACGAGCATGGTATTGCAGCTGATGTTATTGTAGGTGCGAAGACTAGGGATATCTTAATTCTGGAAGAGGAAATGAAGGCCGTTGCAGGGAATCTTTATGTAACAACAGACGATGGCTCTTACGGAAGAAGCGGTATGGTAACCCAGACCATTACGGATCTCATCAATGAAGGAAAGCATTTCGATGTCTGTGTGGCAATCGGTCCGATGATTATGATGAAGTTTGTCTG
Source organism: Bacteroidaceae bacterium (assembly GCA_963650485.1). Classification (GTDB taxonomy): domain Bacteria; phylum Bacillota; class Clostridia; order Lachnospirales; family Lachnospiraceae; genus Suilimivivens. Next base: position 33,951 of record CAVJLN010000009.1, on the reverse strand, counting down.
CAAACTGACCAAGGAATTAAACCTTCCTACCGTTGTCAGCTTAAATCCGATCATGGTAGACGGTACCGGTATGTGTGGTGCCTGCCGTGTTACCATTGGTGATGAAGTGAAATTTGCCTGTGTAGATGGTCCTGAATTTGATGGACATCTGGTAAACTTTGATGAAGCAATGCAGAGACAGCAGATCTATAAGACGGCTGAGGGCAGAGCTTATCTCAAGGCAAAAGAAGGAGATACACATCACGGCGGATGTGGAAATTGCGGAGGTGACAAATAATGGACGTATTAAAGAAAACACCGGTTCGGGAGCAGGATCCAAAGGTTCGGGCTACGAATTTTGAAGAAGTATGTTTAGGGTATAACAAAGAAGAAGCCATGGAAGAGGCTTCCAGATGTATCAACTGTAAGAACGCACAGTGTATCAAGGGATGTCCGGTATCCATCAATATCCCCGGCTTTATTGAAAAGGTTAAGGATGGCGATGTGGAAGGCGCTTATCAGGTCATCAGCGAATCTTCCGCACTTCCTGCTGTATGCGGACGTGTCTGTCCGCAGGAGAGCCAGTGCGAAGGAAAGTGTATCCGTGGTATCAAGGGCGAGCCAATTTCCATCGGTAAGCTGGAACGTTTCGTTGCAGACTCTGCAAGAGAAGCCGGAATCAAGCCGCAGGGTGCAGAAAAGAAAAACGGTAAGAAGGTGGCTGTGATCGGTTCCGGTCCTGCAGGACTTACCTGTGCCGGAGACCTTGCCAAGATGGGATATGAGGTCACTATTTTTGAAGCTTTACATGAGCCGGGCGGTGTACTGGTTTATGGCATTCCGGAATTCCGTCTTCCGAAGACCAAGGTTGTTGCCAGGGAAATCGAAAATGTAAAATCTCTGGGTGTTAAGATTGAAACAAACGTTGTTGTCGGAAAGTCTGTTACCATTGATGAACTGTTAGAGGAAGAAGGATATGATGCCGTATTTATCGGCTCCGGAGCCGGACTCCCGAAATTCATGGGTATTCCGGGAGAACAGGCAAACGGTGTATTTTCCGCAAACGAATACTTAACCAGGAGCAACCTGATGAAGGCCTTCCGTGAGGATTCCAATACACCGATCATGCATGGTAAGAAGGTAGCCGTTGTAGGTGGCGGTAACGTAGCCATGGATTCAGCCAGAACTGCCCTCCGTCTCGGAGCAGAGGTACATATTGTATATCGTCGAAGTGAAGAAGAGCTTCCGGCACGTGTGGAAGAAGTACATCACGCTAAGGAAGAAGGAATTATTTTTGATCTTCTGACCAATCCGGTAGAAATTCTTGAGGATGAAAAGGGATGGGTAAATGGCATTAAGTGCATTAAGATGGAACTTGGTGAACCCGATGAATCCGGAAGAAGAAGACCTGTAGAAGTACCGGGATCCGAATTTGTGATCGATGTAGATACTGTCATCATGTCTCTCGGAACTTCTCCGAACCCGCTCATTTCCTCTACAACAAAGGGACTTGAGATCAACAAGCGCAAATGTATTATTGCTGAGGAAGACTGCGGAAAGACCACGAAGGAAGGTGTATATGCCGGTGGTGATGCCGTAACTGGAGCTGCTACCGTTATTCTTGCCATGGGAGCAGGAAAGACCGCAGCTAAGGGAATTGATGAGTATCTGAGCAATAGATAGAGAGAAAAGTATGAAAAATTTCTTTAATGATTCTGAGGATTCTCAGGAGGATAAGCTGACGAAAGAGGACAAGATCCAGATTCTCATTAAAATCGTACCGATTCTGTTGATTATCGTGATTTTACTGATTACCTTTGTCGTCAACAGGAATAAGAATCAAAAGCCGGATGAGTCGCCGCAGGATGCAGTTTCCACAGAGATTATCGTATCTTCACCGTCTGCATCCGTGGTTCCGACAGCAGACGAGGATGCATCGACGGACACAGAGTCTCCGGAAGTTACGGTTTTCCCGGAGACGACACCGGAGGCGGATGCAACGGCAACGCCGGATCCGGAAGAGGAAACTCTGGATTTTAGTAAAGTAAAATTTGATACCCAGGCACAGTTAAAGGAAATGATGTCTTACTGGGAACAGGGAAACCAGAAAGCACTGGATGATCTTGCAAATCTCGATCGCTTCCGCGCTATGTCGTATCAGTTAAAGGGAACGAACAAGTTCTATTATGCCGGTGAAACGAATACAGATGGAAAGCCTAATGGTACGGGAATTGCAGTTTATGCAGACAACCAGTACTATTATGGTGCGTGGAAGAATGGTGTCCGCGAGGGAGAAGGCCGCTGGATGCATTACCATATCCATGCTTCTGCAAATTCGAAGGATGTTTATCTGTTTCACCAGTATTCAGGAAGCTTTAAGAACGATCTTCCGGATGGAAGCGGTTCCGAGCATTATGATTTTGTAATGGAGTGTCTGCAGAAGGATACCCGTTATTATTCCAATTTCATCGGAACATATAAGCAGGGACTCTTAGACGGAACAGTTTATATAACAACGATTGATCAGAAGAAGAACTTTGAAGAATGGAATGCAACTGCGAAGATGGGAAGTTTTGTATATCTTTCCAAGGAGAAGGACAAGCAGGGATGCAGACCGGCACTGGTTGATACGGAAGACGAACAGAATTTCATCTGGTTGTCGGACAATGAGAATCAGAACTGGGGTGTGAAGTGCTACATCCGAGGTGAAAACTAAAATACTATTCATGGGGGTGAATGGGTATGGCATGGTGTCCCAAATGTAAGTGTGAGTATGTAGAAGGTGTTGACCGGTGTGCCGATTGCGGCTGCGAGCTGGTGGATCATCTTACGGATGAACCGGAGGAGAGATTTGAAGAGTCTCTCCCGGAAAGTCCATCGTTTGAATTTGACGAGGAAGAAGTGAAACCGGTTGTTCATGGAGTATACGTGAATAACGAGGAACGTGCAGAAGAAAACCGCACCTCGGCCTACACCTTATTATCTGTCGGAACAGCAGGTCTTATTGCTGTTGTATTGTTCTTTTTTGGAATTATTCCGATTCATATGGCAGTTTTCAGCAAGTATATGATCAGCGGTGTCATGGGAGTGATGTTCCTTTTATTTCTGGTAATGGGTATTGTTTCCCTGCGTAATTTCAAGCTGTTTAAAAAGCGTGCTGCAAAAGAAAATAATCTGACTGCCGAAATCTGCAAATGGTGTCTGCAAAATCTGCATAAAGAAACCATCGATGAATCGTTATGCTTCGATGCATCCATTTCGGAGGAATTAAAGTATTTCCAGCGCTTTGAGGTTGTAAAAGGAGCAATTCAGAAGCAGTTTATGAATCTGGATGAAGCGTATGTGGAACGCCTCGTAGAAGAAATGTATCCCGAACTTTTTGAAAAGCAGGATAAGGAATGAAAATCACCATTGTTTGTGTAGGAAAGGTAAAAGAAAAATATCTGCGGGATGCCATTGCAGAGTACGAAAAACGGCTCAGCCGTTATTGTAAGCTGCAGGTGATCGAAGTTGCGGATGAAAAAACGCCGGATGGCGCAAGTACAGTTGTTGAGGATCAGATCCGTGAGAAAGAAGCGGAACGCATTTTGAAAAATCTCCGGCTGGATGATCCGGTAGTTACTTTGGAAATCGAAGGAAAACAGATGGATTCGGTTGCCTTTGCACAGAAAATCGAACAGATGGGTGTCGAGGGAGTGAGCCATATCCAGTTTGTGATTGGTGGATCCTTAGGACTTCATGAGAAGGTCTCGAAGGTATCCGGCTGGAAGCTGAGTTTTTCAAAGATGACCTTCCCACATCAGTTGATGAGAGTCATTCTGTTGGAACAGATTTACCGTGGATATCGTATTATCAACGGAGAACCTTACCATAAGTAGAACACTTAATAAGAGCAAGTGATAACGAAGCTCGAATTTAGTGTGAACGATACATGGACACTTAATGAGAACAAGCGATAGTGAAGTTCGAATTTAGTGAACAGGTATAAGTAGAGTACTTAATGAGAACGAGCAATAGCGAAGTTCGAATTTAGTACGAACAATACATGGACACTTAATGAGAGCGAGTAATAACGAAACTCGAATTTAGTGAACAGGTTTAAGCAGGGGAAATAAGCATGAGAATGTATGATCTGATTATGAAGAAGCGAAACGGGCACGCACTGTCCGAGGATGAAATACGGGACATGATTACGGAATACACACTGGACCGTATCCCGGATTATCAGATGTCTGCCATGATGATGGCTATTTATTTTCAGGGAATGAGCGAAGAAGAAACCCTGCATCTGACCATGGCGATGGCAGAAAGCGGAGAAATGCTGGATCTGTCCGGAATACAGGGTGTAAAGGTAGATAAGCACAGTACCGGCGGTGTCGGCGATAAGACTTCACTTGCCCTGACCCCGATGGTGGCTGCCTGTGGTGTCAAAATTGCCAAGATGAGCGGGCGGGGACTCGGACACACCGGAGGAACGATTGACAAGTTAGAGAGTTTCCCCGGATTTTCGACCGGAATTTCCACGGAGGAATTTATTGATCATGTGAACACTATTGGAATTTCCATTATGGGACAGACAAAGAACCTGGCTCCGGCAGATAAAAAGCTCTATGCCCTCCGTGATGTAACGGCAACCGTGGATCAGATGTCGCTGATTGCTTCTTCGATTATGAGTAAAAAGCTTGCGGCAGGAGCCGATGCGATTGTATTGGATGTCAAAACAGGGAGCGGCGCCTTTATGAAGACAAGGGAAGATGCACTTATTCTTGCCAAAGAAATGGTGCAGCTTGGAATGAATGCCGGAAGAAAGACAATTGCTGTCGTTTCCAATATGGATCAGCCGCTTGGTAATACGGTTGGCAATGCACTTGAGGTTCGGGAGGCTATCGATACCTTAAATGGAAAGGGACCTGAGGATTTTACGGAGCTTGTGATGACTCTTGGAAGCTATATGTTGATTGCCGGAGGTAAGGCTGATAAGGAAGAAACGGCAAGAAGGATGCTCGCCCAGGTGGTTGAAAATGGAAGTGCTCTTCGGAAGCTTGCGGAATTCGTGAAAGCTCAGGGTGGGGACGAAAGCTATGTGTATGAGCCGGAAAAGCTCCCCTGTGCAAAGCTCCGGAAAGAACTTCTTGCGCCGGTTGAGGGTTACATTCAGAAGATTGTCTGCGATGAAGTAGGAATTTGTTCTCTGATTTTAGGTGGAGGCCGCGAGACGAAGGAAAGCCGGATTGATTTATCTGTGGGAATCCGTCTCGTTCAGAAAGTCGGAAAATATGTGCATAAGGGTGATGTCTTGGCAGAAGTCTTTGCCAATGACAGTCAGAAGTTGGAAGAAGCAATGACAAGATTGCAGCAGGCATATCACATCGGACCGGAAGAAGCACAGGAACAGAATGTCATTCTGGATGTGGTGAAATAGTCATAGCATTTCCGGTTTTGTCATATAGTATGACATGAGAAAAAAACCGGAAGAAATGAAAACAGTATCAAAACGTGAACACATGGTCGAATCCCTGAAGCTGCCGAAGGATTCGGTACTGGGAGCATCCATTGTCACCATTACGGGAAACCGTGATGTGTTTGTCGAAAATTATAAAGGAATTATTGAATACACAGACTGCAGAATTATGCTGCAGGGTAAAAACGGTAAGATTGAGATCTGCGGAAAGCGGCTGAATATTCTATACTATACCAATGAGGATATGAAGATCAGCGGATGGATTGAAAACGTCCGGTATATGGGAAATTGATACAAAGGTATGGGAGGGATCGGTCATGTTGCAGTTCATCCGTTTCTTGAAGGGATATCTGCTGATCCGGGTATGTGGAAATGCTCCGGAGCGCTTTATCAATCTGTGTAGTAATCATCAGATCTTTTTGTGGGATATCCAGATCCATGAAACATATTATGCCATGAAAATCGGGCTTTCCGATTTTTACAGAATCAAAGGCTTTACAAGAAAAACAGGCACAAAGGTAGTCGTTACGGAACGTTTCGGACTACCTTTTCTTTCTGTGGGAATGAAAAAAAGAAAGGTATTTTTAGCGGGAATCATTATCAGCCTGGGATTCTGGCTGTTGATGTCTGCTCACATCTGGATGATTCAGCTTACGGGGAATTATTATATTACCGAGGATGTCTTCATGGATTTCCTGACAGAGTACGGGATTATACATGGAATGAAAAAAAACAAGGTGTCGGTGGAAGATCTGGAAAAGGCAATCCGGAATGAGTTTCCAATTGTAACTTGGACATCGGTAAAAGTGGATGGCAGTAAACTCCTCATCCGGATTAAAGAAAATGAGCTTCTTAAGGAAAATGATCAGCCTGGGGAACAGGAGCAGGCAGCTGAGCAGGGGTTTGATCTTGTGTCACAGGCGGATGGGACGATCGTTTCAATTGTGACAAGAAGCGGAGTTCCGCTGGTACAGGAGGGGCAGGAGGTTAAAAAGGGCGATATTCTGGTACAGGGAGCGATCCCGATCCTGTCAGAGGACGGAACGGTACGCCGGTATGAGTTCTGTAAAGCGGATGCGGATATTATGCTGGAATGCCGGAAAACCTACGTGGAAGAGGTGCCGCTGTTTTACCGGGAAAAGAATTACTCCGGACGGGAAAAGAAGCGGAGCTTTGTAGAAATCGGCGCACACCGGATACGGCTTTCCATTTTCGGAATCCCGTATGAGGAATATGACCAGTTAGAGCAGAAAAAGGAAGTAATTTTGTTTCATACCTTTCATCTTCCCGTCTATTACGGGAGTGAAACCATACGGGAATATACGGGAAGTGAAGAAAATTATACGAAAGATGAGATAAAAGAAATTTTTGCACATAAAATTCTAAAAATTATACAAACTTTAGAGGAAAAAGGGGTACAAATTACCGGAAAAAATGTTACAATGAAAAAGAACGAGAAAAAATGGAAGATGGAGGCAGAGCTTCTTCTGATTGAACCGGCGGGAGTATTACAGGAAACCGTAACCGGCGAGATCCAAGAACAGAGCGCGGAAGAACCGGCGTAGAGGTTACGGAGTAAACATCGTGGAAGAATTTGAACAGAGACTGGAAATCCCTTTGAGTGCGCAGCGAAATGTTTTCGGACAGTTTGATGCTTATCTGAAAAAGCTGGAACGGGAATTCCGGGTAGCAATTACAGACAGAAATGGAGAAGTACGGATTACCGGAGATGAACGGAATGTGAAGAAAGCCACATCCGTCTTACGGAATCTGGCGGAATTAGCAATGCGCGGAAATGAAATTGAAGAGCAGAACGTCGATTATGCGATTACAATGAGCCAGGAAGAAGAGGAAGACGGCGTCATTCTGGAAATGGATAAGGAATGCATCTGTCATACCATTTCCGGTAAGCCGATCAAGCCTAAAACTCTAGGGCAGAAAGCTTATGTGGATGCCATCCGCAACAATATGATTGTGTTTGGTTTGGGTCCCGCCGGTACTGGTAAGACCTATCTTGCCATGGCAATGGCAATCACCGCATTCAAGAAGCAGGAAGTAGAACGGATTATCTTAACGCGTCCTGCCATTGAAGCAGGAGAAAAATTAGGTTTCCTTCCGGGAGATCTGCAAAGCAAGGTTGATCCGTATTTAAGACCTTTATATGATGCTCTGTATCAGATTATGGGGGCAGAGACCTTCCTTAAAAATATGGAAAAGGGACTGATTGAAGTTGCGCCTCTTGCTTATATGCGTGGACGGACACTGGACAATGCCTATATTATTCTGGATGAAGCCCAGAATACGACACCGGCGCAGATGAAGATGTTTTTAACACGTATCGGTTTTGGATCGAAGGTCATTGTGACCGGGGACTCCACACAGAAGGACTTGCCACAGAGCACCGTTTCGGGACTTGACGTGGCATCCAGAGTCTTACAAAAAATCGAAGGAATTGAATTTTGTAAGCTGACAAGCCGTGATGTTGTGAGACATCCACTTGTACAAAAGATTGTAAAGGCATACGAAAATTATGAAGCGAAAGAACAGTCCGGCGGAAAACGAAATAATCGCGGCAGAGGAAACCGAAGACAGCAGTAAGGGAGGAGAGACCTTCCAGAAAATTCTGCTGTTTATGATTACGGTATTTCTTTCCACGGTAGCAGGCTATCTTTATGGCAGAAGCTGGACGGAACTTATTGGAATTGCCGTTTTGGCGGCCTGTGGCGCTGGGATAATCCTTTTTTCCATTGAAAAGAGCAGAGCTTTACAATTATTTTTATACAATAATGAACGGAATTTATGGCGTTTTACATTGTTATACTGTATCTTTTTGCCGGCAGCGTTGTTTTGTCCTCTGCTTCCAAAGTCAGGATGGCCGTATCTTGCCATTTTCATAGGACTGATGCTCTTTAGCAATGAGGTCACGGGACTTGCGGCAGGAAGCAGCCTTCTGATGATTTCTCTGCTGTTACAGAGCGATTCGGACCCGGTTGTTTTTTTTGTATACTTTGTGGGTGGTATGGCCGGAATTTTATTTTTTTCCACGATTGATGAAAGCTTCCGGATCTGGCTGCCTGTGCTGTTATCGTTATTGATTCAGTTTGTGTGCCTTTGTATTCCAGAGGTACTTTATCAGCAGCTTCCGTTTTATCTGCCGATGCTTCTTATTCCGGCCGTCAACACGGTGGTCTGCCTGATTTTACTTTTGATTATTTTGAATTTTTTCAGTTTCACCTTTATTTATAAGACAAGAGATATTTACATGGATATTAATGATCCGGAATGTCCGCTGCTTGTGGAGTTAAAGAACGCTTCGAAGCCGGAGTATTATCATACCATCCATACGGCTTATCTGTGCAGCCGGATTGCCCAGCAGCTGCAGATGGATGATGCACTGGTAAAGGCATGTGCGTATTATCATAAGATCGGACTGCTAAAGGGAGAGAATAACTGGGAGAATGCAGAACAGATCCTGATTGAGAATCAGATCCCCTTACGGGTCAGGGAATTATTAAAGCAATACTTAAACCCGACAGAGCAGCTTGTGGATCGTGAGGTCATTGTACTGTTGTTTGCGGATACCATGATTTCCTCGATTGACTATCTGTTTTCCAAGGATAAGAATGTGCAGCTCGATTACCAGAAGCTGATCCGGACGATCTATAAGAGAAAGCTGGAGAGTGGGATTCTGGATCACAGTGAGATTTCCCTCAGCGATTTACAGAAGATGAAGAAAATTTTAGTGGACGAAAGGTTATATTATGACTTCTTACGTTGAAAACGAAAGTGGAATTACCTTTGACTTTGATATAGAAGAACTGGCCCTGCGTATTGCAAACCAGGTGCTGGATATGGAACAGTGTCCGTATGAGGCACAGATTAATCTGCTGGTCACAGATCTCGACGGAATACAGGAGATCAATAAAGAGTTCCGAAATCTGGATCAACCGACAGATGTGCTTTCTTTTCCGACAATTCCATTTGGTTCGGAATCGGATTTTTCGATTGTGGAGGAGCAGGAATCGGATTATTTTGATCCGGAGAGTGGTGAGCTCCTGTTAGGCGATATTATGATCTGTGCGCAGAAGGTAAAGGAACAGGCAGAGAAGTATAACCATTCCGAAATGCGAGAGTTTGGGTTTCTTGTTGCACACAGTATGCTCCATCTGTGCGGCTATGATCATATGGAGCCGGAAGAAGCGTCGCGGATGGAAGACAAGCAGAGAGAGGCACTTGACGCATTAGGCATTACCAGATAACGAAAGAGGACAACCATGGCAATCGTTAAGAAAAATAATTATATACTATTTGTATTTATTTCTTATATTATCCTTTTACTTGGCAGGATTCCCATTTATCATATGATCGGAAAGGATGGGATGGCTTATTTTTCCCTGGCTCAGGAGGTTTTTCTGCTTGTAGGTGGGGCTCTTTTTTACAGTATGAAAGAGGGAATCACCTCCCTCATCCGTTATAGGGTGCGCAGAGAACAGTTTAAAGGTGTGCGTAAGCTGTTTTTACAGTCTCTTTTTCTGACGCTTGTATGGAGTGTAGTACTTACGGTTCTTCTGGAGGCAGTCTGTCAGTATGTGATGCAGAATGTGTTGCAGCTTCCCCTTGCAGTGATGACCGTACGGATCGCGCTCCTTGGTATTCCGTTTCTTGCTCTTGCAGGTGTTTTTCAGGGATATTTTCAGGGCTTTCATATGCGTGCTCCCGGTGTACATGCCGACTTTATTTTTACCGCAGCTTTTTTGATTGTGGGACTGATCAGCGCAGAGGGCTTTATGCTTTATGGACAGAAGGTTGCGAATCTTCTCCATAATGAACGGTTTCAGTATGTATATGGAGCAATCGGTGTTTCGGCAGGACTGGTTGCAGCATCGCTTTTAAGCTTTTTATATCTGCTGATTTTATATTTTATCTTTCGTAGAAGTCTGGAAAAGGATGGAAGCAGGGAACGGGAATATTTGAAGAACGGTGAAAGCAGTATTTCCAGAATCTGGTCACTGCTTGGTTCCAGTGGATTTTATGCATTGTTTTATCTTGCCTTTGCTTTATCAAGCTTTGGAAGTGTATTTATATTCTTTCTTCTTCATAAGGGAGACAGTGCGGCAGTCTCCGCGTTCGGAACGTATTATGCAGGCTGCAATGCACTCCTTAAGGCAATGATTCTTATTCTGATGCTGGTATTTTATTCATCTCTCCGGCGTGTGGTATATTATCAGGAACGGGAAGAATCCCGTATGGCAAGAGAAAAGCTGAGCACGCTGCTTCACCGTATGCTGGTTGTTTTATTACCGTTTGCAATCTTATCGGCGATACTTTCCGAGAATCTGTCGATTCTGCTGCTTGGTGATACCGGTGCAGAAGGCTCCGGAGCCATGCAGGTTGGCAGCGTCGGAATTCTGTTTGGTACATTAGGCTATGTGTTTATCCTGCTTTTATTACGTTTGAAGCAGAGTATGCCTGCAGCGATCGTGACAGGCGCTTCCATGGTTTTGCAGATGGTTCTTCTTGTGATCATGACGTCGGCGGGTATTGGAGGCATTCTGGCACCGGCGCTTTGTCAGATGATCTTTTATCTGCTGCTTACGGCTGCCGGATTTGTACTTGTGAGCCGCAAGATGCAGTACCGGCAGGACTGGATCCGTGGAGCGGCCGTTCCGACCGTGCTTGCAGCGGTAACGGGGGTGGTTACGATGCTGCTGAACCGTTTCCTTACCCCTGCAGCAGGACGAGCGGTTGGAACGATAGTCTGTGTGGTTGTCGGCATTCTGGTTTATGTCATTTTATTGCTTGCAGCAAGAAATATGAAAGAAGAGGAATTGAACAGCAGCCGTGTTGGAAAACTTCTGTTAGGCTTAGGAAGACTGACTCATTTTTATTAAATGGGAAGCTCTTCTTGCCGGTGATGAATAAGAATACAAAAATTGACTGATACTATTAAAGAAATCGTAGGAATACGGCATGGGGGAACTATGAAGCTTTTGAAATGTATCAGTCTTTTTATACTATATCCGCTGACAATGTTTGCCATTGGCTTTGCAGCCAATATGGTGGTCATGGAATATTTTTATCCAGGGGAATCTGGTGACAGTTATGAAGCTGCTTTGCCGGTTCCGCAGGAAAGTACATCACCGATTGCGGCAAAGCCGGTTGCAGTTGTGGATAAAAGGATCATCAGTGCCAATACCGAATTTGTGGTGCAGAGATTCGATACGGCGAAAGGACTTCTGGAAGAAGAAAGCAAAAGTGCACCCGATAAATATATCGGGATGACCAGAGAAGATTTATCAAATGAAATCCGTACCTGGAATCAGAATCCACCGCTTAAGGATCTGGAACAGGGATTTCAGTATATGGAGCTGTACTCCTTTTCTCCGCAAAGAGTGGTGATCCGGAAAACCTATACGGCGCAGGAAGAAGAGGAAGGGTTCTTCCTTGTGAATGAGAATCATTGTGTGGTGGTTTATCAGAAAGATTTACAGAATGTGTATCTTTCTACAGATATCAAGGTTGATGAGCTTCCGGAAACTCTCCGGGATGAGATTCTGCATATTAAATATGTGGAAAACGAAAAGGAACTATACAATTTTCTGGAATCCTATTCCAGTTAAGGAGAAGTAATGGATAAAATATATATTGTAGGTGGCGGAGCTTCTGGTATGGTGGCAGCTATTCAGTCCAGAACAAAGGATAATGAGGTGATCCTTCTTGAAAAGAATGACCGGGTCGGAAAGAAAATTCTTGCAACCGGAAACGGGAAGTGTAATCTCGGAAATGAAAATTTAAGTGTGGATTGTTACTATAGCAAGAACCGTTCCTTTGTAGAACGGGTATTGAAAAGATACGATACGGAGTCTACGGTTTCGTTCTTTGCCTCCCTTGGATTAAAGGTACGCAGCAGGAACGGTTATTTATATCCTTACTCCGAGCAGGCTTCCGCAGTCCTGGACGTCCTGCGGATGGAACTGGAACACCGGAAGATTCAGGTGGAAACAGGCGCGCAGATTACAGATTGTATTCCCTTGAAAAAGAAGAGAGGCTATCTTTTAAAGACTTCGGATGGAAGAAGCTATGAGGCAGACCGGGTGATTCTGGCATGCGGAGGGCCGGCTTCTTTAAAAGAGGGCGGTAAAGATGGATACATCATCCTGCAGAGGCTTGGAGTAAAAATCGATCCGCTGGTACCGGGACTGGTACAGCTAAGGACAGACGAGAAAGAACAGAAAGCAATGTCCGGGGTCCGCTGTCAGGCATCCTTAGGGCTTTTCGTCGATGGAACACTGCAGGGAAGGGAGCAGGGTGAATTACAGCTTACGGATTATGGTATATCCGGGATCCCGGTATTCCAATTGAGCCGTGTGGCTGCCTATGCTTTGAAGGAACGTAAGCCGGTGTCCATACAGATTGATTTTGTCCCGGAATATTCTTATGATGAAATTGTGACTTACCTGCTTGAACAGCAGATATTACGGAAGGGGCAGACGGCAGATGAACTACTGATCGGCTTTTTAAACAAGAAGATCAATCAGGTATTTCTTAAGAAATGCAGGATAGCCGGAAACCGCAGCATAGAATCCCTGCAAAAGAAGGAAATCAAACAGCTTGCAGGGCTTTATAAGAATTATGAAGTACATATTACAGACACGAATCCGTTTTTGAATGCACAGGTCTGTGCGGGCGGTTTAGCCCTGGAAGAGGTGGACGAGCAGATGCAGGTAAAGAAGTATCCCGGACTTTTTGTAACAGGGGAGCTTCTTAATGTGGACGGGATCTGCGGCGGCTATAATCTTCATTGGGCTTTCGCCACAGGCACGATAGCAGGAAAAGCGATAAGAGGTTAAACAGATGATACGGATCAATCAGGTAAAATTACCTGTGGAGCATACGTCAGATTCGCTCCGTAAAAAGGTACAGGAACTTTTAAAATATAAAGGAACGATGGGCGTGGAGATTGTGAAGCGTTCCCTGGATGCACGGAAAAAGCCACAGCTTTTTTATGTTTATGTGGTGGATGTGACCGTTCCGGAAAAAGAAGAAAGTAAACTTTTAAAGCGATGCCATAACCACCAGATTCAGAAGATCGAACCGGTAAAGTATGCATTTCCTGTAAAGCATTATGAGGGACAGGAACGCCCTGTTATTGTAGGGATGGGACCAGCCGGCCTGTTCTGTGGGTATGTGCTTGCCAAAGCCGGATTCCGTCCGATCCTTTTGGAGCGTGGAAAGTGTGTGGAGGAAAGAAGCCGGGATGTGGAAGCCTTCTGGGAAACAGGACACTTAAATACAGAGTCCAATGTGCAATTTGGAGAGGGCGGTGCCGGAACCTTTTCGGATGGAAAGCTGAATACGCTCATCAAGGATAAATACGGCCGCAATAAAGAGGTTTTACGAATTTTTGTGAAGCATGGCGCCCCGGAGGAAATCTTATATGATTATAAGCCGCATATCGGCACGGATATTCTGAAAGACATTGTCCGGTCTATGCGGGAAGAAATCCTTGCTCTGGGTGGAGAAGTCCGGTTTGAAGCTAAGGTGACGGATCTGGTAATTATTGAGGACCGAATAAAGGGACTTGTTTTAAATGGAAAAGAAGAGCTTCCGGCAGAGCATGTGGTGCTTGCCCTAGGCCACAGTGCAAGAGATACGTTTTCCATGCTTTTTATGCAGAAGGTTGCGATGGAGGCAAAGCCTTTTGCCATAGGAATGCGGGTGGAACATCCTCAGGAATTGATTAATTTGTCTCAATATGGTAAAAAAGAAGCAGGAGCACTTGGTAATGCCATCTACAAGCTGACGGCAGAGACCAGTGAGAAACGCGGAGTTTATACATTCTGTATGTGCCCGGGAGGATATGTTGTGAATGCCTCTTCAGAGGAGGGACGTCTTGCTGTAAACGGAATGAGCTACAGTGGAAGAAACAGTGCCAATGCAAACAGTGCAGTGATTATCACAATTACTCCGGAGGATTACGGAGATCCACTGAATCCGTTAAGCGGGGTGACCTTTCAGCGTAAGCTGGAAGAAAAGGCTTATCAGATCGGGAACGGAAAGGTTCCGGTAGAACGTTACGGAAGCTTTAAACGTGCGGTTTGGGGAACAAAATTAAAGGAAACACCGGACGAGACAGAAGCAGCCGGGATGGAAAAGTTCACGCCCTGTATCAAGGGACAATGGACGGAAGCGCCGGTGCATGAGATCCTGCCGGATGCCCTGAATCGTGCATTCGTAGAAGGTATGGAAGCGTTTGGAAAGAAGCTTTGCAGCTTCAACGGAGATGAGGTTTTTGTAGAGGGAATCGAAAGCCGGACCTCTTCCCCGGTACGGATTCTTCGTACGGATTCGGCGCAGTCTCTTACGGTTGAGGGATTATACCCCTGCGGAGAAGGAGCCGGATATGCAGGCGGAATCACATCAGCCGCCATGGATGGAATTTTTGTAGCAGAACAACTGGCCAGAGCACTTCAGGAGGAGGTGTAACACAATGAACCAAAGCATTGTTATGATGAAACAGGAACTGCGAAACCGTTATCTGCAAAGGAGAAATGATCTGTCTATGCAGGAACGGAAAGAAAAGAGTATTCAGGTATTGCAGAATCTGCAGAAACTCCCGGAATTTCAAAGGGCACAGAGTGTGCTGATCTACCTGAATTACCGGAGTGAAGTAGAGACGATTCCCTTCGTGGAAGAGCTGCTTCGGTGCAAGGAAAAGAGAATCTTTGTTCCGAAGGTCTGCGGAATGGATATCCGGTTTTATGAAATCACTTCGACAGAGGATGTGGAGAGCGGATATCAGGGGATTCTGGAACCGAAGGAAGGAACGGCAGAATTTTCTGCAAAAAAGCTGGATATACAGAAATGCCTGATGGTGCTTCCTGGGTCCGTATTTGACCGGAAGTGTAACCGCATGGGATATGGAAAGGGCTTTTATGACCGGTTTATGAAGCTTGTACCTAAAATGTATGGAGCAGGACTGGCCTTTGATTGTCAGGTAGCCCCTGCACTTCCCATACAGGCACATGATTACCGGATGAATGCACTGATTACGGAATCCGGCTGTTACTTTAAGGAGTAAAACTTGAGCTGCATTAGCAGCGGTTTTACGAATGGGGTTCTGAATAGTTACGAATAATGAAAAGATTAAGAGATATTACATAAATGCAGATTGAGAATAGACAGGAATGGAGAATGGGAATGGAAGAACTGACACTTTTAGGAGAACGTGCCGTGCATGCGAAATTTGAACTGCAGCGCATGACAACAGAACAGAAAAATGAGGTACTTGAGGCGGTCGCGGATGCATTAATTAAGAACACAGAGTATCTTCTTTTAGAAAATTACAAGGATCTGGATCGTGGAATTGCAAACCAGATGAATCCGGGACTGTTAGACCGGCTGCGGCTTACGAAGGAGCGGATTACCGGCATGGCAGAAGGAATCCGTCAGATTGCAAAACTACCGGATCCGGTGGGCGAAATTCTGGATGATTATGAAGCGGAGAACGGACTTCATATCGTGAAAAAGAGAGTTCCCATGGGAGTCATCGGGATAATTTATGAATCAAGACCCAACGTGACGGCAGATGCCTTCGGACTGTGCTTTAAAAGTGGCAGTGCCGTGATTCTGAAGGGGGGAAGTGATGCGATCCGGTCCAATATGGCAATTACAAAGGTCATTCAGGAAGCGATAGATGGCAGGGGTGTTGATCCTTATGTGCTCCAGCTTATTGAATCCACAGATCGCAGCGTAGTCAATGAATTTATGAAGATGAAGCAGTATGTGGATCTGCTGATTCCAAGAGGTGGTGCAGGACTGATCCGCAATGTAGTGGAGAACAGTCTGATTCCGGTGATTGAGACGGGAACCGGAAACTGTCATATCTTTGTAGATGAAAGTGCCGATGTGGAAAAGGCGATACCGATTATTCTGAATGCGAAAACCCAGCGGATCGGGGTATGCAATGCCTGTGAATCCCTGGTGATCCACGAGAAGATCAAGGATCGCCTGCTGCCGGAGCTTGCAAAGGCCTTATATGAAAAGAATGTGGAGATCCGCGGAGACGAAGGAATCCAATCCTGTATTTCCTGTGTGCCGGCTACGGAAGCAGATTATGGAACGGAATACCTGGATCTCATCATTTCCATGAAAACGGTAGCAAATGTGGATGAGGCAATCGCCCATATTAACAAATACAATACCAGACATTCCGAAGCAATTCTTACGAATAATAAAGAAAACGCAGAAAAATTCTTAAATGAAGTGGATGCCGCCTGCGTATATCTGAATGCTTCCACAAGATTTACGGATGGTTTTGAATTTGGATTGGGAGCGGAAATCGGAATCAGTACACAAAAGCTTCATGCCAGAGGTCCTATGGGGCTTAAGGAACTTACTTCTTATAAATATGTTCTTGAAGGGGACTGGTTAAGAAGAAAATAAACAGACAGAAAATGGGGAAAACAAATGAAACTTGGAATTGCGCTGCTGATCATTGTGGTACTGATCTGTATTTTAATTGTTGCATTTTCTTTTGCAATGGTGCGGTTTATTACAAAACCAAAGAAGTGGTCGCTTACGGACTTTAAGAAACGGATTGAGGACGATGGCGTCTCTTTTGAATACTTTCTGAAAAGCCGGAGAGAAGTGCTGAATGCCTACTCGGATTACGGATATGAGCTGAAGGGCTTTCTGATGAAGCAGGAGGAGGATACGAAGCGTTATGTGATTGTGACACATGGTTATTCGGCCAACCGCTGGGAGTCTCTTGTGTATGCGAATATCTACTATAAGCTGGGGTATCATGTATATCTGTATGATATGCGTTATCACGGAGATAATGAGGACAGCTTCTGTTCCATGGGATGTTACGAGCATATGGATATTATAGCAATCGCTGAGGAGCTGCGAAGAAGATTCGGTGACGAGATTGAAATCGGTCTGCATGGAGTAAGCCTTGGAGCTTCGAGCAGCATTCTGGCGTTACGCCTGTATGAGGGATTTTCCTTCTGCGTTTCCGATTGTGGATTCGCAGATCTGAAAGAACTGATGAAATACCTGTCGGGCAAGTGGTTCCATCTTCCGGGATTCCTGGTTTATCCGGTAAGCTGGGCATGCTTTTGTCAGTACCATTTTGACCTGTTGAAGATCAAACCATGGGAGGCCTTGAAGAAAAATACCACAACTCCGGTACTGTTTATTCATGGGACGGCAGATGATTTTATCCTGCCTTCGCATGCAAAGCGGCTGTATGAGTCTGCATCCTCTTATAAGGAGCTTCATTATATTGACGGGGCAGAGCATGCCAGATCCATTTATAAGGCACCGGAGGAATATCAGAAGATGGTAACGGAATTTCTTGAAAGAATTTGTCCGGACAGAGCAGTATGACAAGGCCGGATCGAACGATAATAGGAAACAAATAATAACCCCGCAGATAATCCTGCGGGGGTTTTCAATGATTTCGTATAAAATAAAGAGGTAATGCAAATGAGAGTCTATTCAGACTTCACTTCTTTCCAGAGATTGTTGTATAAGGTATCACCGTCAGAGCCTAAGTAATGGAAGGTTTCCAGATTGTTATACTGGGAAAGATCAGGGAATGCAATTGTGGAATTCTTAATGTCTTCATCCTCAATTAAGTCTCTGGCTGCATTATTCGGAGTAGAGTAGGTAATATACTCAAAATTCATTAATGCGATATCAGCACGGCACATGAAATCAATAAACTTTTCGGCATTTTCTTTATTTGGTGCATTCTTCGGAATAACCCAGGAATCAATCCAGACGTTAGTTCCTTCCTTTGGAATCACGTATTCCAGATCTTCATTTTCACGCTGGGTATAAATGGCTTCACCGGAATAAATAACACCGATGGCAGCTTCATTACCGATCATTTTGTCACGGACCTGATCGATGACGTAAGCCTGTACGAGCGGCTTCTGATCGATTAAGATCTGCTTTGCTTCGTTTAATTCATCTTCATCAAGGGTATTCATGGAGTAGCCCTTTAATTTCAGTGCCACCATGAACGCATCACGGACGGAATCCTGCATAAGGATGTTGTCGGCATATTTTTCATCCCAGAGAATGGACCAGCTGTCTACCGGTTCGTCAACCATGGTTTTGTTATAAAGAATACCAACCGTACCGAAGCAGTAAGGGACGGAATATTTATTTTCGGGATCAAATTCCTGTGACTGGTCAAAATACTGTTGCCCAATGTTTTTGACATTGGGAATGTTGTCAAAGTTGATTTCCTGAAGGAGATCGTTTTCAATCAGCTTCTGGATCATGTAATCGGAAGGGCATAGAACATCGTAAGCGGTAGTCCCGGCTTCGACCTTGGGATACATGATTTCATTGGTTTCATACTCGTCATAAACAACCTTGATACCGGTCTCTTCTTCAAACATGGTAATTGTGTCGGGATCGATGTATTCGCCCCAGTTGTAGACGATGACCTCGCCGTTTTCACCGCTTGCACCTTTTCCGCATCCGGTAAGGGCGAAGATAAGAAGAGCAGTGAGCAGTAAGACATAGATGGGTGTTTTTTTCATAATGTTCCTCCGTATGGTTTATTTTGCTTTCTTTTTGGATACCTTTTTATCAGTCGGAGCCTTGTTTACTAAAATCAGAAGTACCAGAACCGTCACGAAAATAATCGTTGATAATGCATACATTTCGGGTTTGATTCCTTTTTTGACTTCGGTATATATTTTAGTGGACAGGGTATCCACTCCGGCACCTTTGGTAAAGTGTGTAATGATAAAGTCATCCAGTGACATGGTAAAGGCCATAAGGAAGCCGGATAAGATTCCCGGCAAGATTTCCGGAAGGACAACTTTATAAAATCCATAAAACGGGCTCGCACCAAGGTCTAAGGCTGCTTCATAGGTATAGGGATTCAACTGTTTCATTCTTGGCATAATGCTTAAAATCACGTAAGGAATACAGAAGGTGATGTGTGCAAGTAAAATCGTGCCAAGACCGAACTTCAGCCCCATGCTGATAAAGAGCAGCATCAGGGAAATACCGGTTACAATATCTGCATTCAGCATGGGAATGTTCGTGATTCCCATGACAATCGCGCGGGAACGCTTCTTTAAATTCATAATTGCAATACAGGCAATCGTACCAATGAGGGTCGATACGATCGAAGCGATGCATGCGATGAGCAGGGTATTGGCCAGGGCATTCATAATGGCTTCATTCCGGAACAGGGCGGTATACCATTTCGTTGTGAAGCCGCCCCATTTCGCCCTTGTTTTGCTGGCATTAAAGGAAAGCACAATCAGCGTTACAATCGGAGCATAAAGAAAAATAAAAATCAGAATTACATAAATCCGCTGTAAGGTCGTCTTAATCATAAGAAGGATCCCTCCCCGTCTTTGTCAAAGATGGCAGAAAGCACCATGTTGACAATGATGAACAGCATCAGCACAATAGACAGTCCGCTGCCTAAATGCCAGTTGCTGGCCTGCGTAAATTCTTCTTCAATGACATTACCGATGAGAAGAATCTTGCTTCCTCCCAAGAGCTTACTGATTACGAAGGTGGTAAGCGCCGGAATAAACACCATGGTGACGCCGCTGATGATGCCGGGAACGCTTAACGGAAGCGTAATTTTGAAAAATACCTGTACGTTGTTGGCACCAAGATCCTTCGCTGCATGGATGATGTTGCGGTCAATTTTGGATAAGGCATTATAAATCGGCAGCACCATGAAGGGCAGGAAGTTATATACCATACCTAACACAATGGCGTAGGGGGTGTTGATAATCTTAAGGGTGGGCAGATGAAGAAAATTCAGGATGCTGTTAATAACACCTGTTTTTTCAAGGAGGGTCTGCCATGCCATGGTACGAAGCAGGAAATTCATCCACATGGGAAGAATGAAAATCAATACAATAAAGCTGTGCTGATTCACTCCCATATTGCAAAGAATCATGGCAAGCGGATAAGCAAGCAGGAGGCACAAAGCGGTTGCAATCAGGGAAAGCAGGAGAGCAAGCCACAGAGCCTTTGCGTGCTCCGCAGTCGTAATCGAAATAATATTATCTAAGGTAAATGCACCGGAGCGGTCGGTTAATCCGTAATAAAACACCATGCCAAGCGGAATGAGGATAAACACAATCGACCACAGAAAATACGGTGTGCCTAATAATTTCTTCTTGAGTTGTGCGTTATTCATCTAATTTCACAGCCTCCTCGTCTTCGGATGCAGGCTTGTTCATGATCTGGATGTTGAATGGATCCACATCAACGCTGACTTCGGTTCCGACCGGGAACATGCCGGTAGAATGTACCAGCCATTCAAAGCCGTTCGCCATAACCTCCATTTCATAATGAACCCCTTTGAAGATCAGGTGGGAGACCACTCCCTTGATGCGGCCTTTCGAAAGATCAGTAGAAAGTACGACATCTTCAGGACGGATCACAACATCGACCGGCTTATTGTTACCAAAACCGGTATCCACACAGGGGAAGTTCACACCAAGAATGTTTACCAGTTTATCCTCCACCATCAGGGAACTGATGATATTGCTGTCTCCGATAAAGTCTGCAACGAAAGCATTTTCCGGTTCATTATAGATCTTTTCGGGGGAACCGATCTGCTGGATATATCCCTGATTCATAACGACGATGGTATCGGACATGGTAAGAGCCTCTTCCTGATCGTGCGTTACATAGATAAAGGTAATGCCAAGTTCGTTTTTCAGACGGATCAGCTCGTATTGCATATCCTGGCGAAGCTTTAAGTCAAGCGCGCCTAACGGTTCATCGAGCAGAAGCACCTTTGGTTCATTTACAATTGCGCGGGCAATGGCAATACGCTGCTGCTGGCCGCCGCTTAAGGAATCCGGCATACGATGCTCATAACCATCCAGGTTTACCAGCTTTAAGGCATATTTGATTTTATCATCGATATAGCTTTTGGATTTGCCCTTGATCTTCAGACCGAACGCAATGTTCTCTGCAATTGTCATATGAGGGAAAAGGGCATATCTCTGGAATACGGTATTCAACTGACGCTTGTTGGGAGGAAGCTTTGTGATATCCTTATCATTAAAGATGACACAACCCGTATCCGGTGTTTCAAAGCCCCCCAGAATGCGCAGGGTCGTTGTCTTGCCACAGCCGCTTGGACCTAAGAGAGTCAGGAACTCATTCTCCCGGATGTAAAGATTTAAGTCATCGAGAACCAGTTGGTCATCGAAGGATTTGCTGATGTTTTTTAAGTCGATCAATACTTTGTTCATGGTAAGCTCCTTTTCTGTCGGTTAAAAGCTGGGTGGGGTGCTGACCCAGATGAGAATGGCACCGGTTTTCTGACTTGCCTGTATATAATGGGTGGAATCGGCCTTGAAATAAAACGATTCACCCTTTTTGACCTTAATGCTCCGTTTCCCTAAAATCAGAGTGATGCTTCCTTGCAGGACATATCCGAATTCTTCGCCTTCATGGGGATTATCCGGGTAGGTGGAACCGCCGGGAGCAAGTGTTAACCGGATCGGCTCCAGCATATTTTTCTGTGCATTGGGAATGATCCATTCCACCTTGTTATGAAGCTCCTCATCAATTTTCTCAAAGTAGTCGGATTCCTTAAAGGCAATCTGATTGTCCTCCGAATCATTAAAGAAGTCCTTCAGATCCGTTCCAAGGCAGGTGAGGATATCAAGCAGGGTTGCAATGGAAGGAGAGGTTAAATCCCGTTCCAACTGTGAAATAAATCCTTTGGATAATTCACAGCGGTCTGCAAGCTCCTCCTGGGTGAGTCCCTTCTGGATGCGGAGATCCTTGATTTTCGTTCCGATTTTGGTTGTATTATTCATAAATATCCGCCTCTGTATCATCGAACATAAAGTAAACAAAAAGTTTAGTGTTACTAAACACTGATGATTATTATACAAGATTAAATTGTAATGTCAATATCTTTTCCTTATCTTGTTTAAAGAAATAACTTATGGTAGAATCAAAGATAAATAGTTACGATAATACATTATATGACAGGTAATGGTTTCGGATCAGGAAACCTATTACCGGACAAAGCAAGGGGCAGATTATGGACAAGGATAAATATGTAGCATATGTCTCCAGCTATACCTGGGGAAACAAGAGTAATTTCGGTATTCGGATCTATGATGTGGATATGGAAAACGGCAGAATGACCGAGAAGGATCAGGTAGAGATTACGAATTCTTCTTATGTGACCATTTCACATAACCAGAAGTATCTGTATTCCATTACCGACTTTGGAGTAGAAGCTTATGAGATTCAGAAGGATGGAAGTCTTAAGGCCATCAACCGGGCATCCATCAATGGAATGAGAGGCTGTTACCTTTCTACGGACTATGAAGATAGGTTCCTGTTCGTGGCAGGCTATCATGATGCGAAGCTTACGGTGCTCCGCGTGGCTGAGGATGGTTCTATCGGTGAGATAACCGATGAGATTTTCCACAAGGGACTTGGGAGCATTGCAGAACGTAACTTCCGTCCACACATTAATTGTGTGAAGATGACAAGGGATAATCGGTTCTTATGTGCTGCGGATCTGGGATTGGATCATATCGTGGTATATGAACTGAACCACTATACCGGTAAGCTGCGTCAGGTGGATATCATCCGCAGCGAGCAGGAGTCCGCACCTAGACATATGAAGTTCAGCAAGGATGGAAGATTTCTTTATATTATACATGAACTTAAGAATTATATTGATGTTTATCATTATTATCTGGATGAGCATGACCTCCCGGTCTTTGATAAGATCCAGAATATTTCAACGGTGAACGAATACCATGCAGGCGGAACGGCAGCCAGCGGCTTAAATCTTTCCGAAGATTTTAAGTACATGGTAAGCACCAATGCGGGAGATAACAGCGTCATTCTTTATTCGATTGACCACAAAACGGGAATGTTGACGAAGATTTTCTGTCTGCCGATCAGCGGGGATTATCCGAAGGATGCAGCTCTGTTCCCGGATAACCGGCATCTGGTATCATTAAATCATGAATCCGATACCATGACCTTTTTCACGGTAAATATAAAGGACAAAACACTGGTTATGAACGGGAAGGAGATCAGGGTAGACCGCCCGAACTGCATCATTTTTTATAAACTTCCAGAGTAATGAATTAGCAGCTCTCGTCTTTTAAAATGGCGTAAAAGGTTTTTAAGTCATTGAGGCGGGAGCTCATATTTTTCATCATTTCATCCAATAAAGTAATGGCAATCATGGATTCCACCACGACAACCGCACGGGGAACAATTACCGGATCGTGGCGTCCACGGATTGCTATTTTTATTTCTTCCTTCTGATTGTTTACCGTATCCTGCTCGGAAAAGATCGAGGGAGTCGGTTTGACATGGGCGCGCAGTACAATAGTAGAGCCGTCACTGATTCCACCGAGAATGCCGCCGGCATGGTTGGTCTTTTTTACAATTTTGCCGTTACGGATTTCAAAATGGTCGTTGTTTTCGGAACCACAGCTTTTCGAAACAGCAATACCGTCACCGATTTCTACAGCTTTCACAGCACCGATGGACATAACTGCCTTGGAAAGATTCGCATCGAGTTTTTCAAAAACAGGATCACCGATTCCGGCGGGAACTCCGGAAACCTGACATTCGATGACACCACCTGCGGAATCCCGGCGGTTCATACATTCCTGTAAATAAGTAAGCGCCTGCTCGTCGGCAGAATAATCCGGCATGCAGGTAGCAGTGTTCCGGATAGCTTCTTCCTTAAACTGATCCATGGAAACGGTAACCGGTCCGATCGATCGGGTATAGGCAAGAATATGAATCCCCATTTCATTTAAAATTTTGGAAGCAATCGCGCCTGCTGCTACACGCCCGATGGTTTCGCGTCCGGAAGAGCGGCCACCGCCACGGTAATCACGGAAGCCGTACTTGGTATCATAGGTATAATCGGCATGTCCCGGACGATAACAGTTGGCAATCTGGCTGTAATCCGAAGAACGTTGTGAGGTATTGGGTACGAGAAGGGCAATCGGTGTGCCGGTCGTCTTTCCTTCAAAAACGCCGGAAAGAATCTGAACGGCATCCGTTTCCTTACGTGGAGTGGAAATGGCACTCTGTCCGGGCTTACGCCTATCTAAGAATGCCTGAATATCGGAAGGGGTAAGAACCAATCCTGCGGGACATCCGTCGATGACCACACCAAGCGCTTCCCCGTGGGATTCCCCGAAAGTAGTAATGGAAAATAAAGTTCCGAAAGTTGATCCTGCCATAGGTTTTATCCTCATCTTTTCTGAAATAGACTAAAAAAATTATATTTAAACAGATACAGTATATAAAAAAACAGAATAACTGACAAGTTTCTATTGTAAAAAATTATGGTTTTATGTAATATAGCTATGTATACCAACGATGGGGATGAACAATGAAAAAGAATTTTCAGGAGAGGACAAGAGATTTTTTCATAAAATTAGGTCACAAGAATGCATTTCTTCGTGTTCTGGCGATAATTGGTCTGGTGATTTCCCTGTCAATTTTCCGGTTTATAGAGTATTGCCGTACCGGCGGGAAGCGGTTTGCCTGTGCATTATTTATTTTATGCTGTTTTTTTGCCGGAAACAGCTTTGCATTTCCGGTATTTTATATGGACAGGGGATTTATCTCGGAAGAGCAGATGATTCTTCCGGCAGCACAGGAGTCGGACATTACCTTGGCACAGGGCATGGAAACAGAAGGAGAAGAGCTTTTACAGGAAGAGCTTTTGCAGGAAGCCGAGGGCTTTAACGATGCCGATTATCACAATCCGGAGCTGACCGATAAGTATTCGGTAGATGATATTTTAAATGAAAACCAGGATCTTCTTATGAAAGCGGAAGAGCGGAAGGAAGCCATTGAAGAGACGGAAGAACAGACCGAAGAAATCGAATTTAATGAGAAAGACTGGAAGATCATGCTGATTAACAAGCAGCATCCCATTCCGGAGGACTATACGTTCACCCTTGGCAACATCAAGACAATGAAGGGAACTATGAAGTGTGATGAGAGGATCATTGAAGAACTGTTATCCATGATGCAGGATGCCAAAAAGGATGGCGTGAATCTTGCGATTTGTTCTCCTTACCGTGATCTCAAGTATCAGGAATTGTTATTTGACCGTAAAATTGTGAATTATATGGATAAGGGAATGTCTTATCTGGATGCATATAAGCTGGCATCCCAGGCAGTTACGCTGCCGGGGGCAAGCGAGCATCAGGTGGGACTGGCGATTGATATTGTCTGTGATACCTATCAGCTTCTGGATGAAGGCTTCGGAGATACAGAGGCCGGAATCTGGTTATCGGAGCATTGCAGTGAGTATGGATTTATCCTGCGCTATCCGAAGGGCAAGGAATATATCACCAGTATCGAATATGAGCCGTGGCATTTCCGATATGTCGGAAAGGATGCGGCGGCCATTATTATGGAACAGGGACTGTGTCTTGAGGAATTCTGGGATCAATATCTGTAAGTATTACTAATTAGAAAATACTGCGGATAAGACAGAAATTACAGAAAATATAGAAATATTGAAAGGTTTAATAAAATTATGTATCGTTTAATCAAACAGGAGGGGAGAGCCAAGCGCGGGGAGTTTACAACTCCGCATGGGGTGATCCAGACTCCGGTTTTTATGAATGTCGGAACTGTGGCAGCCATTAAGGGCGCTGTGTCCACGGAGGATCTGGAAGGAATCAAGACGCAGGTGGAACTGTCGAACACGTATCATCTGCATGTGCGTCCGGGAGATCAGGTGATCAAGCAGCTTGGAGGACTACATAAATTTATGTCATGGAACAAGCCGATTCTTACGGATTCCGGCGGTTTTCAGGTGTTTTCCTTAGCCTCCTTACGCAAGATTAAAGAAGAGGGTGTTTATTTCCAGTCCCACATTGACGGACATAAGATTTTCATGGGGCCGGAAGAGAGTATGCAGATTCAGTCCAATCTGGCGTCCACGATCGCCATGGCATTCGATGAATGTCCATCGAGCCGTGCTGACAGAAACTATGTACAGAATTCCGTTGACCGGACGACAAGATGGCTTGTAAGATGTCAGAAAGAAATGCAGCGGTTAAACAGTCTGGAAGATACGATCAATAAACAGCAAATGTTATTTGGAATCAATCAGGGAGCCGTGTTCAGTGATATCCGTATTGAGCATGCCAAGCGGATTGCAGAGCTTGATCTGGATGGTTATGCAGTCGGAGGCCTGGCAGTTGGGGAGACGCATGAGGAGATGTACCATATTCTTGAGGAAACGGTTCCGTATTTGCCAGTGAATAAACCAACGTATCTGATGGGAGTCGGAACTCCGGCCAATATCTTAGAAGGTGTAGACCGCGGCGTGGATTTCTTTGACTGCGTATATCCGACGAGAAACGGTCGTCACGGACATCTTTATACCAATCAGGGCAAGATCAACCTCTTCAATGCGAAGTATGAATTGGATGACCGGCCAATTGAAGAAGGCTGTCAGTGTCCTGCCTGCCGCAGATATTCAAGAGCTTATATCCGTCATTTGTTAAAGGCAAAGGAAATGCTCGGAATGCGTCTTTGTGTGCTTCATAATCTGTATTTTTACAATTCGATGATGGAAGAGATCCGGGATGCGCTTGACAGGGGAGAATTTAAAGCATATAAGAAGCGGAAACTTGACGGTATGGGGCAAACCGTGTATGATGTATAAACAAGTATATTAATGGAGGAACAACAATGGGCATTTTATTGACAGCAACAGGTACAGCAGAGGGTGCTACCGGTATCGCAGCAATCATTCCTTTGATCGCATGGTTCGTGATTATTATTGGATTTATGTATTTCTTTATGATTCGTCCGCAGAAGAAGGAACAGAAGAAACATCAGGCAATGCTTTCCACACTGGAATGTGGGGACTGCGTACTGACAACAAGCGGTTTTTATGGGATTGTCATTGACATTACGGATGACACAGTCATTGTGGAATTTGGTAATAACAAGAACTGCCGTATCCCCATGCAGAAATCTGCAATTACTCAGATTGAAAAAGCTGATGCAGAATAAATAAGGAATGAGGCGCGGCAGCGTCTCATTTTTTTGTCGCTATGCATACTCAAAAATCATTCGGTGGATCATTTTTGAGTTGTGTTAGCAACGGTTTTACGAATGGAGTTCTGAATAGTTACGAAAATATTATTATACGAGGAGAGTGTATTATGAAATTGAATATCGCTTGCATCAAAGGGGATGGAATCGGACCGGAAATTGTAGTTCAGGCTCAGAAGGTATTAGACCGTGTGGCAGAATGCTACGGACATGAGATTGTGTACACGGATGTTTTGATGGGAGGCGCTTCGATTGATGCCTGTGGCGTTCCGCTTACGGATGAGGCTATTGCAGCAGCAAAAGCATCCGACGCCGTACTGATGGGATCCATCGGAGGAAATACGACAACCTCTCCATGGTATAAGCTGGCGCCGGAATTGAGACCGGAAGCAGGACTTTTAAAGCTTCGAAAGTCTTTGAATCTGTTTGCTAATTTACGTCCGGCTCTTCTTTATCCGGAACTTTCTGATGCATGTCCGTTAAAGAAGGAAATCAGTGATGCCGGATTTGATATGATGATTATGAGAGAGCTGACCGGCGGTCTTTATTTCGGGGAGCGTCACACTACCGAAGAAAATGGTGTCCGTAAAGCGGTAGACACACTGACCTATGATGAAAATGAAATTCGCCGGATTGCCATCAAAGGCTTTGACATTGCCATGAAGAGAAGAAAGAAGGTAACAAGCGTCGATAAGGCAAATGTACTGGATTCTTCCAGATTGTGGCGCAAGGTAGTGGAAGAGGTAGCAAGGGATTACCCGGAGGTTACCCTGGAACATATGCTGGTGGACAACTGTGCAATGCAGCTTGTGAAGGATCCGGCACAGTTTGACGTCATCCTTACCGAGAACATGTTTGGAGATATTTTATCTGATGAAGCAAGTATGGTAACCGGTTCGATCGGAATGCTGTCTTCCGCATCCTTAAATGATACGAAGTTTGGACTTTATGAACCGAGCCACGGATCCGCACCGGATATTGCAGGAAAGGATATTGCGAATCCGATTGCAACGGTTTTATCCGCAGCTATGATGCTTCGCTTTACCTTTGACCTTGATCAGGAAGCCGATGCCATGGAAAAGGCCGTCAAAGAGATCCTCAAAAAAGGATATCGTACTTCTGATATTATGTCAGAGGGCTGTACGTTGGTAGGCTGTACAAAGATGGGAGATCTACTTGCCGCAGAAATTGCATAGACGTTTTTGAACGGAACAATCCGTAGGCATCAAAGCCGAGGGCTTTTGACCCCCGACATCATTATATAATATAGGTTTAGGAGGATAAAGAGATGAGAAGTGATTCTGTTAAGACAGGAACCGCGCAGGCTCCTCACAGAAGTTTGTTTAATGCATTGGGATATACGGAGGAAGAACGCCGCCGTCCCTTAATTGGTATTGTGAATTCCTATAATGAAATTGTACCGGGACATATGAATCTGGATAAGATTACGGAAGCAGTAAAGATGGGCGTTGCCATGGCTGGTGGAACACCGGTGGTATTTCCAGCCATTGCAGTATGTGATGGAATTGCCATGGGACATGTCGGAATGAAGTATTCTCTGGTAACGAGAGATCTGATTGCCGATTCCACAGAGTGTATGGCAATGGCACATGGTTTTGACGGACTGGTCTGTATCCCGAACTGCGACAAGAATGTACCCGGACTTTTAATGGCTGCTGCCAGAGTCAATATTCCGACCATCTTTGTATCCGGTGGACCGATGCTGGCAGGACACGTACATGGCTGCAAGAGAAGCCTATCCTCGATGTTTGAGGCGGTCGGAAGTGTCGCTGCCGGAACAATGACCATGGAAGAACTTTCCGAGTTCGAGGAGAAGGTCTGCCCGACCTGCGGTTCCTGTTCCGGGATGTATACTGCAAACTCCATGAACTGTCTGACTGAGGCACTGGGTATGGGACTTCGCGGTAATGGAACGATCCCTGCCGTATATTCTGAAAGAATTCGTCTTGCAAAGCATGCCGGAATGCAGATTATGGAACTTGTTAAAAACAATATCTGTCCGAGAGACATTATGACTGAAAAGGCATTCATGAATGCCCTTACTGTAGATATGGCTCTGGGATGTTCTACGAACTCCATGCTTCATCTTCCTGCAATTGCTCATGAAGCAGGCGTAGAATTAAATCTGGATATTGCCAATGAATTATCTGCAAAAACACCGAACCTCTGTCATCTGGCACCTGCAGGTCCAACCTACATGGAAGACTTAAATGAAGCAGGCGGTGTCTATGCAGTAATGAAGGAATTGACCAAGAAGGAGCTGCTTTATACCGATCTTCTTACCGTAACCGGTAAGACCGTAGGCGAGAACATTGCCGATGCAGAAAACCGGAACCCGGAGGTTATCCGGCCGATTGACAATCCGTATTCCGCAACCGGCGGTATTGCCGTATTAAAGGGAAATCTTGCACCGGATTCCGGTGTTGTAAAGCGTTCCGCAGTTGTGCCTGAAATGATGGTACATGAAGGTCCTGCAAGAGTGTTTGACTGCGAAGAAGATGCCATTGCAGCCATTAAGGGTGGTAAGATTGTAGCAGGGGATGTTGTTGTGATCCGTTACGAAGGACCGAAAGGCGGTCCTGGTATGCGTGAAATGCTGAATCCGACTTCTGCAATCGCAGGAATGGGACTTGGATCTTCCGTAGCCTTAATTACAGACGGACGTTTCTCCGGCGCATCCCGTGGTGCATCCATCGGACATGTTTCTCCGGAAGCAGCCGTAGGTGGACCGATTGCCCTTGTGGAAGAGGGAGATATCATCAGCATTAATATTCCGGAAAATACCCTCAACATGAAGGTGTCTGACGAAGAATTAGCAAAGAGAAGAGCAAAGTGGCAGCCAAGAGAGCCTAAGGTAACTACAGGATATCTGTCCAGATATCGTGAACTGGTAACCAGTGGTAACCGTGGAGCAATCTTAGAAGTACCTAAGAAATAAAGAGATAAGAAATACAGATTGTGAAATCACATTAAGGGTTTTGAAGAGTTTATTCTGATATAAGGAGGAGACTTCCATGCAGTTGACGGGAGCTGAAATTGTAGTTGAATGTTTAAAGGAACAGGGAGTAGATACGGTATTTGGTTATCCGGGCGGAACCATTCTGAATGTGTACGATGCGTTATATAAGCATTCGGATGAAATCCGTCATATACTGACCTCTCATGAGCAGGGGGCGGCTCATGCCGCAGACGGTTATGCAAGAGCAACCGGAAGAGTCGGGGTGTGTCTTGCAACAAGCGGACCTGGGGCTACGAATCTTGTAACCGGTATTGCAACCGCTTATATGGATTCCGTACCAATCGTTGCCATTACCTGTAATGTAAACCTTCCCTTACTTGGCAAGGATACGTTTCAGGAGGTGGATATTGCCGGTGTGACCATGCCAATCACGAAGCATGGCTATATTGTAAAGGATATTACAAAGCTGGCGGATACAATCCGTAAGGCTTTCCGGATTGCGAAGGAAGGAAGACCGGGACCGGTGCTTGTGGATATCACCAAGGATGTAACTGCCAACATCTGTGAATATGAAAAGAAGGAGCCTCTTCCGTTTAAAAATTCCTGTAAATATACCGATGCGGATATTGAGAATGCCGTTGCTTTGATGAAGGAAGCAAAGCGACCGTTTATCTACGTCGGCGGCGGTGCGGTGATTTCCGGAGCCTATCAGGAAGTGCGGGAGCTTGCTGAAATTCTGGATACTCCCGTATGTGATACTCTGATGGGAAAGGGTGTCATGGACGGACACGATCCCAAATATACCGGTATGATCGGTATGCATGGAACCAAGGCATCGAACTTTGGGGTCAGTGAATGTGATCTTCTGATTGCACTTGGTGCGCGCTTCTCTGACCGTGTAATCGGAAATGCAGCAAAGTTTGCTTCGGGCGCTAAGGTATTACATATTGATATTGATGCCGCAGAGATTAATAAAAATATTAAGACAACGGCTTCCGTGGTCGGCGATCTGAAAGAAATTCTGACAAAAATCAATGAAAGGCTGCCAAAGCAGCAACATACGGAATGGATGGCACATATTAAAGACCTGAAAGAAAAGTATCCGCTTTCCTATGATCCTTCGAACTTATCCTGTCCGTATCTCATGCAGGAAATTGACCGTATTACCAGGGGCGAAGCGATTATTACAACCGATGTCGGACAGCATCAGATGTGGGCCTCCCAGTATTATACCTATACCATGCCGAGAACCTTCCTTTCTTCCGGTGGGCTCGGAACGATGGGATATGGATTAGGAGCCTGTATCGGAGCACAGCTTGGACAGCCGGATAAGATCTGCATCAATATCGCAGGTGATGGCTGCTTCCGTATGAATATGAACGAGCTTGCAACGGCAAGCCATTATAATATTCCAATTATTGAAGTGGTGATCAATAACCATGTACTTGGTATGGTACGTCAGTGGCAGACGCTCTTTTACGGCAAACGCTATTCCCAGACCGTATTAAGTGAGCAAGTGGACTACTGCACGGTTGCAAAAGGACTTGGATGTGAAGCCATCCGCGTATCGAAGAAGGAAGAGGTTGCGGATGCCATTCAGAAGGCCATTGATTTCAAAAAACCGGTTCTGATTGAATGCATTATTCCGGAGGATGACAAGGTATTCCCGATGGTTCCTGCCGGAGCACCGATCAGTGAGGCGTTTGATGCATCCGATATGGAGGGGTAACAGTTCCGTCATGGCTGAACTGTTACTATGGTTGAGTAATGAAACTACCAAGAGGAGTTACCAAAAGAAGTTCTAAGTAGGGACTTTCCGGAATATTTTACAGGAAGATCCTTATTTTTAGGGAGTATACTGCATGAATAAAGCATTGGCAAAGGGATTCGGCATTGGTATTCTGGTTATTATCATATCGGTTTTGTGCATGTATCTGGGACTTGCGTTTTATTACCGGAATGGCTTTTCCTATAATACCTGGATTAACGGTGTCTACTGTACGGGCAAAACCTTAGATGAAGTCAATGAAGAATTGCAGGAGAAGTCTGCCTATGAGGGACTTACAATTACAGACAGTGATGGTAATGCCTATACGATCCTAGCACAGGAGGTTTCGCTTTCCATGGATTATCTTCCGGGGCTTAAGGCTTTTTATGAGCAGCAAAGCCCGATGCTCTGGATTGACAATATGCTTGGAGGTAGGAAAAATCATGAAATCCTTCCGACAGTTTCTTATCAGGTGGAGACGTTTGAAGAAAAGGTAGTTGCGCTCCCGATCTTTACCGGAATCCGTCCAGAAAACCGCAGGGTAAAGCTCTGTAAAGGCCCTCAGGGGTATTATCTGTTAAATGAAAGATCCCATGTGTTAAATGAAGAGAAGACAAAAGAATATATTAAAAGAGCATTTGACAGCTTTCAGGGAGAACTGGATCTGGAGGCTGCGGGCTGCTATGAGGATCTTGCTCTTACGGAGCAGATGCAGGAGGATATTGCACTATATGAAAAGGTACGTGCCTTTCAGGAATGCGGCATTGTGTATGTGATGGGAGAGGATGAAGTAAAGGTGGATGCTTCCGTTACCTGCAACTTTATGAAGATGGATGAGGATGGCAGTTTTCTACTGGATGAAAACGGCGATCTCATTGCAGACAGGAAGAAGATCGATGCCTTTATTGATGAACTGGCCGATGAATACGATACCGTTGGAATTGCCCGTGAATTTATGGCTACCCGTGGGGAAAAGGTGATTGTCGAGGGTGGAACCTATGGAAATCAGATTGACCGGGATGCCGAAAAGGAATATCTTTTTCAGGCATTTTGTGAAAAAAAGACCGAACGGCATGAACCGGAATACCTGCAAAAAGCACTATATCAGGGAAAGAACGACATTGGTTCTACTTATATTGAGGTCGATATGACGGAGCAGAAGATGTATTACTATGTGGATGGCGTCTTAAAGATCGAAACCGATGTGGTGACGGGAAATACGAGCCTTGGACGCGGAACTCCGTCCGGAACCAATTATGTTTATAATAAGCAGCGAAACCGGATATTGCGTGGAGCAGATTACGCTGCTCCGGTGAAATACTGGATTCCGGTTTATAAGGCAATCGGGATTCATGATGCTTCCTGGAGAAAGAATTTTGGCGGTGAAATCTATAAGACGAATGGATCTCACGGCTGTGTGAATACCCCGACCGATCAGGTCGCGGAGCTGTATGATATGGTGGAAATCGGAACGCCCTGTGTGATGTTTTATTAAAGTAAATGGTTCATATTTTATTAAAGTAAATTGTTAAAGCGGTTGACGAATGGAAAATAAGAGTATAAAATAAATTTTTGATAGCATTATTCAGATTTTGTAACTATTATGAACCCCATTCGTAAAACCGCTGCTAATGCAGCTTGAGTTTTACTCATGTGGTT
>CAVJLN010000008.1:0-71964 GCA_963650485.1 Bacteroidaceae bacterium | reverse complement strand
GAATGCAAGCATTCGACGTCCATGTTGCCATAATTTGCATGGCTCTGAATAGTTGCAAAAAACAAATGTCTGACTTGCAGCCGCTTGTTTTCCCTGTACATCATGAAAAGGGTCGAAGAGAAAACTCTTCGACCTTAGTTTACGTTCAATGGATAAATGATAATAAATCCTCCACCGGCTTACGTTTGGGAGCAGTGGGTTCTTCGTCGGGATATCCGACAGCAATTAAAGCGGCCACCTCCTGATTTTCAGGGAGATCTAAAATAGAAGCGACCTTCGCATCATCAAAGATACCAAGGATGACAGAACCAAGTCCCTGTTCATATGCGGCCAAACAGAAGCTCTGGGAAGCAATACCGGTATCGAACATCTGCCAACGGTCTCCTTTGGAGGTTGTGAAGGAACCATCTCTTTCATAGCCACTGCGGCCCTTGATATAAGTAATAACCATCAGTACGGGAGCATTCTTGATGATGACACCATTGTTGGCAAACATTTCAGCACAACTGTCAGCAATTTTTTCTTTCTTATCACCGTTTACTGCAATGTAACGGGTGATCTGGCTGTGTTTCCAGCTTGGAGAATAAGAAGCAGTTTCAACGATCTCAGACAGAAGCTCTTCAGATACCTTCTGATCTTTAAATTTACGGATACTGCGACGTCCTTTAATACATTCCTTAGCGGTCATATTCACACTCCTTTCGTCAATAGAACCGACCTACATTTTTTCTTATCATAGCATATGGGGACAAGACTTTCAACGAGGAAAAATAATTGCAATCTTGTGTGGGATATGCTACGATTCAAAAGAACGTAGCTATTCTGAATAGTTACCATTCAGGCAAAGGAAGAAAGGCGGAGAAATTATGGCAGAAATGATAACTGAAGGTCAATATACAGAACGCAAGAGATGGGTCTTTCTAGGACTTCCGTTTACATTTACCACGTATCATATCTCAGAGAATGTCATTACGATCGACAGTGGCTTTTTCCGGAAGGTGGAGAATGACTGTTATATGTATAAGGTACAGGATGTGGAGCTGGTAGCCACTTTTTGGGAGAGAATTGCGGGTCTTGGAACGGTAATCTGTTATACTGGAGATACCACGCATCCGAGGCTCGTATTAGCACACATTAAGAATGCGAGAACCATTAAGAACTACATTCTTGAGGCATCGGAGAATGCCCGGATGAAGAGACGTACCCTGAATACCCTGAATATCGGTACAGAAGCCATGGACGATATGGATGGGGCTGATATATATCAGTAAATGTTCGATTCTTAATAGTTGCTGTAAATGCATAAAAGAGTTCGCTTTCAGCGGACTCTTTTTGGATATGCATCTGCAGTTATTTTCAGGCTTTGGAATTGAGCAGCTTTTCATAGATTAAACCTATGATAAACCAGCAGGGAAAGAGGTCTAACCGGATGACTCTGCCGATCTGCCACTTGCTCTTTACATAGTCCCAGGGACAGACCTTGTGTCTGGTAAGAAATTTACCGGAGAAAAACTCCACAACGAAGATCAGGACAGCATAAATCGTACCGCGCCACACGATGGACAACCGCCGGAGCCGGCGGGAGAGAGGACCTAAAATACAGGCACATCCATAGATCGGGAACATCCAAAGGGAGGATTGTCCCATGAGCTTCCATTCCCTCCGGCGCATGGAGGAAAGCGCGGTAAATACAATTTCAAAGCCCCATCCAAGGAGACCGCATTTACAAAAGTCAGTCAGTAATTTCTTCATCATGCTCTTAGTATGTCCGGAATTCCGGAAGCTATGCAGCAATCCGGAATCGGGCAGTGTATGCAGGAGAAGCATGGAAGGCTGCATTTACTGGGGCATTTGACGGAAGGCTCAGATGAGGGAGGAAGCATGAACGAAAAGGAAACATTAGCATATATTGAAGAGTTAAAAAAATACGGAAGTACACCGGGACTTACCAATATCCGCAACCTTTGTGAAAAGCTGGGACATCCGGAGAGGGAGCTTTCTTTCGTGCATATTGCAGGAACGAATGGCAAGGGTTCGACACTGTCCTTTCTTTCTGAAATTCTGAAATGTGCAGGATTTAAGGTCGGAAAGTATGTTTCTCCAACGATTTCGGATTACCGGGAGCGCATTCAGATCAATGGCCGGATGATTTCAAAGAGGGCGCTTGCGCAGGGCATGACGATCTGCCGTGAAAAGTGTGAAGAACTCGTGACGGAAGGGCAGCTACATCCGACTGCATTCGAAATCGAGACGGCACTTGCATTCTGGTACTTTAAGGAACAGAAATGTAAGATCGTTGTATTGGAGACAGGGCTTGGCGGTGAGATGGATGCTACGAATATTGTGAAGAATACCTTAGTCGAAGTATTTTCCTCTATAAGCCTTGACCATATGGGTATTTTGGGAAGCAGTTTGGCTGAGATTTCGGCAGTCAAAGCCGGAATCATGAAGAAGGGGTCCATCGCAGTGACAACGGCACAGAAGCCGGAGGTCATGGAGATTTTGAGATTCCGGGCACAGAAGGAGGGGATACCGCTGATTGAAGCTGCGCCTACGGAGACCGGCCAGATAAAGAGCAGCCTGAATGGTCAAATCTTTTCCTATAAGGAGTTTTCCAGGGTGCAGATTTCGCTTCTTGGAAGATACCAGATTGAGAACGCGGTGCTGGCTCTGGAAGCAATACGTGCGTTGCGCACGCAGACACTTCAGGGGCATCCTATTGTCATTCCGGATAAGGCAGTACTGCAGGGCATGAAGAACGCCACATGGCCAGGAAGATTCCAGATCGTTGCGAAGAAGCCTGTGTTCATTGCAGATGGAGCGCATAACCGGGACGGAGCGGCACGGCTGGCAGAATCCCTTCGGTATTATTTCCCGCAGAAACGTATGATCTTTATTATGGGAATCTTGCGCGATAAGGAACAGGAAGAGATAGTGAAGGCAACCGTACCGCTGGCCGATCAGGTACTGACGATTTCCACGAAGGGCATACGGGGCTTTTCAGCATTGGAGCTTGCGGAAATCTGTTCCCGTTATACGGAAAGAGTTACGGCAACAGACGGAATTCAGGAGGCCTTAGAGCTTGCTTATCTCATGGCATCCCCGGAGGATGTCATTGTGGCATTCGGTTCGCTTTCGTTCTTAGGAGAGCTGCTGCCGCAGGTAGAGCAGATCGCGGCACAGAAAGCTAAGAAGAAGGGAAGCTTATTCAATCTCTGATCATGCTGGACAACTATTCAGCATTTCATTCGCCATACGGGATTGTCTGGTAAGCAGGGGGTATTTATCCTGTTAGAAAAGAAAATACGAGGAGAAAAAGGATGCAGCAGTCAGATTTTATCATAGGAAAGAAACCGTTCAGACGTCGGGGACACACATATGTAATGGGAATCTTAAATGTAACGCCGGATTCCTTTTCCGATGGAGGAAGTTATCCGGAATTGAGTGATGCCCTGCACCGCGTGGAGCAGATGCTCGAAGAAGGAGCAGAGCTGATTGACGTGGGTGGAGAATCCACACGTCCGGGATATACGAAGATCACCGATGAAGAGGAAATCGCAAGAATCTGTCCGGTGATCGAAGCTATCAGGAAGAATTTTGATGTGCCGGTTTCTCTGGATACCTATAAGCCGAAGGTGGCTCAGGCCGGTGTACAGGCAGGCATGGATCTGTTTAATGATATCTGGGGACTGCAGTATGATCCGGAGATGGCAAGGGTGATTGCACAGAGCGGTCTGCCCTGCGTACTTATGCATAATCGGAAGGAGAAGATGGGGGATGAGATCAGGGAAACACCGGATCTGGAAACGATGTTCCGCGAGGACTTTGAGCGAATCCTTACGATTGCAGAGGATGCAGGAATAGACAGGGAAAAGATCATTTTAGATCCGGGAGTCGGTTTTGCGAAGAGCTATGAACAGAATCTGTGGGTCATTAATCATCTGCCGTTCTTTCAGGAGATGGGGTATCCTGTATTGCTTGGAACAAGCCGTAAGTCTGTGATTGGTCTGACTCTGGATCTGCCGGTAACGGAGCGCGTGGAGGGAACACTTGCCACAACGGCATTTGCGGTAAGCTGCGGCTGCTGTATGATACGTGTGCATGATGTCAAAGAAAATGTGAGTTTCATCCGCATGATGGAGGCCATCCGGAACCAGAAATAAATAACTCACCAGAAATAAACAGTTAAACAGAAAGAACAGAAAGAACAGAAAGAACAGAAAGAACAGAAAGAACAGAAAGAACAGAAAGAACAGAAAGAACAGAAAGAACAGAAAGAACAGGTAACTTGGATAAGTTACAAAGTGAGTATTATTATGGATAAAATTAGTATCAGGCATTTAGAAATTTATGCGCATCATGGCGTTTTCCCAGAGGAGAAGCAGGAGGGGCAGTTCTTTTATCTGGACGCAGAGTTGTATCTTTCCCTGCATGAAGCAGGATTGACTGACGATCTCACGAAAACGGTGCATTACGGGGAGGTCTGTGAGCTGATGAAGGAAACTTTTGCAGAATGCAGCTACGATCTGATTGAACGCGCGGCAGAGGTTGTGGTGCAGAAGGTATTGATTACCTATCCTCTCATACAGAAGATGACATTGACCGTGAATAAGCCTCATGCCCCGATCCCGATTCCTTTTGAAAATGTATCGGTACAGATTGAGCGTGGGTGGAAAAAGGCCTATCTGGGAATCGGTTCGAATCTGGGAGATAAAAGAAAATACATCGAAGATGCAGTTCGGAAATTAAAGAAGCAGGAACGGATCCGCAAGGTACGCTGCTCAAAGCTCCTTGTGACGAAGCCGTATGGTGGGGTGGAGCAGGATGATTTTTTAAATGGGGCAATCGAGATCGAGACATTGCTGCAACCGATGGAGCTGCTTGCCTTTGTGCAGCAGTTAGAGCAGGAGGCACATCGGGAACGGAAGGTTCACTGGGGACCAAGAACTCTGGATCTGGATATCCTTTTCTATGAAGATGTGATTTCCAATGATCCGGAGCTGTTGATCCCGCACCGCGATATGCAGAACCGGCGGTTCGTGTTGGAACCCCTAAGTGAACTGTGCCCATGTTATGTCAACCAATTATTGCAAAAGACCGTTTATGAGATGCTTAAGGAGCTTCCGGATTAATCGTTAGTCAACGCAGACTGTTTGGCAGCGTTGAAATCGGAAACTTCGATATAGCTGTGTGGGGTACGCTTCATGGGAATATCGGAATTGAACTCATGGAAGTAGGCATACTGGGAAGTCAGGTTGATATCGGAATAGATGCCAAGGGCAACGACCTCCGGATTACTTCCGTCTGCTTCCATCCGCATCAGTGCGGGTGCATCCGCATCGTTTTTCTGATAATAAACATAGCCGCTTCCAACATTATAGGTATCCACGCGGTCTTCCGTCAGCTCCTCAACCGCTCCGGTAGAAAGGGAGTAACGGCACAGGCGGTAATTCGAAGAAGCATCCATATAATATATGTAGTCATATGCATAGACCGGATAGCAGATATTGCCTTCTAACAGGAGAGAAGAGGTATCTGTCCGGGTATCGAGTGCATACAGGTTATGATCTTTATCGGTTCCGTTATAATAAATGATGCCGTTATGGCAGGCGTTGGGACTGATGATTTCGTCTGAAACAAGTTCCTGTCCGGATTTATCGGTTTTGATCTTATAAAACCTGGTAAAGTCGGTGTTGTTGTACCGCTGATAGTAAATGTAATCACCGACAAGCTGCATGGTAACCGCTGCCTGACGGTCCAGGCATTTGCTTTTGCTTCCGTCCAGTCTGCTGCGGTAAACGCCGTAGGTATGTACGACATAGCCGAGTCCCTTTCCACCGGTTGAATTGTCCAGATAATAGTAGAGGTAATTGCCCCCAATGCTGATTGAATTAACGGAACTGCTGGTGAGCTTTTTTAAATCCGTTTCATCCGGATTCATGGAATACAGACAACCGCTGTCATAAGCGTTGGAGAAATAAACCCGCCCATCGGCTTCTGCAAAAAGTCCGTGATTGTTCAGGTTGCCGCCGGTATTTCCGGTAACGGTAATATCGTTTGAGGGAATTCTTCCCTGAACCTCCTTAAGAATGCTGAAACCGGCAAGCAGTAACAGAATACAGCAGCAGATGACAATGATTTTCCAGTTCTTTTTCATAAGTTGCCTCCTGGCATAAGGGATGTATTTTGCAACTGTGAGGGTACGGAACAGTTACTGAATTTTACAACTTTATTATATAAACTTTACTTAGGTTTCGCAATGGAAATTGGAGAATCTCTTGCGATCGATATTTGATTGTTATACAATCATCTCTATAGGGAAACCGCCCAATGTGAAACTATGAAAATCGAAAAGAGAGACAAAAGAATATGGATTTAACACAGTTACGCAAAGATATTGATGAAATTGACCGGCAGCTTGTCAAGCTGTATGAACAGAGAATGGACATCTGTACGGAGATTGCTAAATATAAAATTGAGAATCATAAGCCTGTTTTTGATAAGCAGCGTGAAATAGAGAAGCTTCAGAAGGTCTGCGGACTCGCTGGAAAAGAAGAGAACAGGAAGGGCGTGGAGGAGCTGTTTACACAGCTGATGTCCTTAAGCCGCAAGCTGCAGTATGGAATTCTTCTAGAGAATGAGAAGAACGATATGTTTTCCTTCCAGACCCGCAGGGAGCTGGTGGATGAACATACAAAGGTTATTTTTCAGGGCGCAGAGGGCGCTTATTCCCAGCTTGCCATGGAACAGTTTTTTGGCAGGGAGATCAACTGTGATCACGTCGATACCTTCCGGGAAGCCATGGAGTATGTCGCAGACGGAAAGGCCGATTTTGCGGTACTGCCGATCGAGAATTCCACGGTTGGCATTGTGAGCGAGATCTATGATCTTTTAGTAGAATTTGAAAATGTCATTGTCGGAGAGCAGATCATTCCGATCAATCACTGCCTGCTTGGCGTTCCGGGGGCAGAGCTTTCCGATATCCAGAAGGTGTATTCCCATCCGCAGTCGCTGATGCAGACGGAGCAGTTTTTAAGCACCCATCCGGAATGGCAGCAGATTAAGATGCAGAACAATGCCTTTGCAGCACGTAAGGTTTCGGAAGAGAACGATAGGACACAGGCAGCCATTGCAAGTGAATATGCAGCGCAGCGTTACGGACTTACCATCTTACAGCGTGGCATTCATCAGTGCAGCGACAACGCAACCCGGTTTATTGTCATCAGCGGGAAGAAGATTTTTTTAGAAAAGGCACAGCGGATCAGCGTCTGCTTCGAACTGCCGCATGAAAGTGGTGCACTTTACCATATTCTGTCGCATTTCATTTACAATAATCTCAATATGAGCCGGATCGAAAGCCGCCCTGTGAAGGATAAGGGCTTTGAGTACCGCTTTTTCATTGACTGCAACGGCAATCTGAAGGATGCTGCCGTACAGAATGCACTGCGGGGCTTAAAAGAGGAAGCATTAAACTTCCGGATACTTGGAAATTACTAAGGAGAAACATACCGATGAGAGAACAGGAACTGATTTTATATAAGGATTTTGAGAAGGAGGAAGGTACCCTCCTGTTTGATATGGCATGGCTCATGGAGCACTATGAGGATGACTATTATAATCGGGAGGATCTTTCAGGACTTTTGTATGACTGCATGCATAAGCTCCTTGAAATTGCAGGAAACCATGGATTCTATGGCAATCTCTGGCACTGTTATTTAAGTAACCTTCTGGTAAACAATGAGAACAGCTACAGCAAGGCCTGTGAGATCCGTGGTGAAGTCGAGGGAACCATTAACCAAGCGGTATTGCATGATATTATAATTTTTAAAGAATTTTTTGATTATGATTTTACGAAAATGACTAGGGCTTTGCAGGTTCGGGATTTTTCGCTGATTACGGATTACGTATCGAGTGACTCCGAGTCCAAGGTGTATAACAGCCGTATCCGTGAACGGATCTGCTCCCTGGCTCAGAAGTTTGCAAAGGATCATACACCGGAGGAGATGAAGGCAACTCTTACCGAGTTTTATAAGGATTACGGGGTAGGAAAGTTCGGTCTGCATAAGGCATTCCGTGTGGTGCATGATGAGGACGGTGTGCAGATCGTACCGATTCAGAACATTGCACATGTTTACTTAAATGATTTGGTTGGCTATGAGATTCCGAAGAAGAAGCTCATTGAAAACACCGAGGCTTTTGTCGAAGGAAGAAAGGCAAACAACTGTCTGTTATTCGGTGATGCCGGTACAGGAAAATCGTCCAGCATTAAAGGAATTGCGAATGAATATTACGATCAGGGACTGCGTATTATTGAAGTGTATAAGCATCAGTTCCAGGATCTGAATGATGTTATTACCCAGATCAAGAACCGGAATTATAAATTTATCATCTATATGGATGACTTAAGCTTTGAGGACTTTGAAATTGAGTACAAGTACCTGAAGGCGGTGATCGAAGGAGGGCTTGAAAAGAAGCCGAAG
Organism: Bacteroidaceae bacterium; assembly: GCA_963650485.1. GTDB lineage: Bacteria > Bacillota > Clostridia > Lachnospirales > Lachnospiraceae > Suilimivivens. The sequence continues at coordinate 63,484 of CAVJLN010000008.1, read as the reverse complement.
AATGTGTTGATCTATGCGACCTCGAACCGCAGACATTTAATTAAGGAAAGCTTCTCCGACAAGGATGACCGGCGAGATGACCTGCATTCCGGAGATACCGTACAGGAAAAGCTGTCGCTTGTTTCAAGGTTCGGGGTAACGATCTTCTTTGCCGCACCGGATAAGAAGCAGTTCCAGAACATTGTAAAGACTCTGGTAGATCGCTACGGCGTGCAGATGGAAGAAGAAGAGCTGCTGCTTGAGGCAAATAAGTGGGAGCTTGCCCATGGCGGCTTATCCGGCCGGTGCGCCCAGCAGTTCATTGATTACATACTTGGAAAAAAGGAGTAAAATACCATGGCAGTAAAGACCTTTGCGGCGATTGATATCGGTTCTTATGAGCTTTCCATGAAGATTTTCGAGGTTTCGAAGAAGAACGGAATGAAGCAGATCGATCACATCCGTCACAGTATTGATATGGGAACGGAAACTTATACCACCGGGAAGTTAAGCTTTGAACGTGTGGATGAGCTGTGTATGATTCTGCATGAGTTTTCGGACATCATGAAGACCTATCAGGTGACCGATTATAAGGCGTACGGAACAAGCGCGATCCGGGAAAGTAAGAACCGGGCGATCCTGACCGATCAGGTACGGCTGCGTACCGGAATTGAGATGGATATTTTAAGCAATTCCGAGCAGCGATTTCTGGATTATAAATCGATTGCCTTACAGGGGCAGCAGTTTGATGAAATCATTGAAAAGGGAACTGCCATTGTGGATATTGGCGGTGGCAGTATCCAGATTTCCCTGTTTGATAAGGATACGCTGGTTTCCACGCAGAACCTAAAGCTTGGTGTATTGCGGCTCCGGGAGAGCATGAACTTTTTGAATGCATCCTTAAGCCAGTACCGGAACTTGATCGGAGAGCTTGTGGAATCCCAGCTTTCCGTTTACAAAAAGCTGTATCTTAAGGATCGTGCGATCGAAAACCTGATTATTGTCGATGACTATATTTCCCGGCTGATCCGGCACTATTACCGGAAGGAGGGGAAGGGGGATGTGACGACCCGGGAGCAGATTGAAGAATTTATGGAAAAGAGCCGGTTAAAGAGTACGCTCGAGCTTTCCAAGCTTCTTGATATGCCGGAGGAGGATATGCCGGCACTTTACATTTCTCTTATCATGGTACACCGGATTATGGAGGATACCGGAGCAAAAATGATCTGGGCACCGGGCGTGACTCTCTGTGATGGCATTGCTTATGAATATGCGGAACGCAATAACCTTCTCCCGATATCCCACGATTTTGAAAAGGATATCATTGCCTGTGCAAAGTCGATCAGCAAGCGGTATCAGGGAAGTAAGAAGCGCAGTGAAACGCTCGAACAGATTGCACTGCGGATTTTTGACAGCATGAAGAAGGTACATGGCTTAATGAATCGCGATCGGCTGCTTTTGCAGATTGCAACCATTCTTCATGACTGCGGCAAATATATCAGTATGGTGGAGCTTGGCGAATGCTCCTACCGGATTATTATGGCAACGGAGATTATCGGGCTGTCTCATCTCGAACGTGAAATCGTCGCGAATGTGGTTAAGTACAATCATATTCCGTTTGACTACTATGAGCAGATGGAAAAAACCACCAGCATGGATAAGGAATCCTACTTACGGATGACGAAGCTTCTCGCCATGCTGCGGCTGGCAAACGGTCTGGACCGGAGCCACAAGCAGAAGTTTAAGAATATCAAGATTCTTCCAAAGGAGGAACAACTTCTCATTACAGTAGAAACGAATGAGGACATTACCTTAGAGCGTGGACTGTTCGGACACCGGGCAGAGTTCTTTACCGAAGTATTTAATATCCGACCGGTTATCCGGCAGAAGAGGACGCTGGATAAATTGTAACCACATGAGATAAGCTACGTTGCGAAGCACGGAACAATCCGTAGGCATCAAAGTCGAGGGCTTTGGACTTTGACATCATTTATATAGAAAGAGAAGAGAAAGGGCAGTAATTCAGAAAATATGGGAAAATTAAAATACGACAATCCTGAATATTATGTAAACCGAGAACTGAGCTGGCTTCTGTTTGACCGCAGAGTCATGAGCGAGGCAAAGGACAAGAATAACCCATTGTTTGAACGCTTGAAGTTTTTGAGCATTACCTCCTCCAATCTGGATGAGTTTTTCATGGTGCGGGTGGCGTCCCTTAAAGATATGGTGAATGCTTGTTATGATAAGAAGGACATTGCGGGAATGACTCCGAAGGAGCAGCTAAAGCAGATTACGAAAGAGACACATGAGCTTGTGGAGGAGCAGTACCGGATTTACAATCATTCGCTGCTTCCTCAGCTTAAGATAAACGGTGTCCGTGTCATTCAGAAGCATGAGCAGTTAAGTGAGGCAGAGGCGGAATATGTAGACCGCTATTATGAGGAGAATATTTATCCGGTATTGACGCCGATGGCCGTAGATTCCTCCAGACCGTTTCCTTTGATCCGAAATAAGTCGCTCAACATCGGAGCGCTTGTCCGGAAGAAGGATGGAGGAGAGGTTCTGGAATTTGCAACCGTTCAGGTGCCGAGTGTTCTGCCAAGAATCATTGAAATTCCGGGTGAAGAAGGAGAACGGATCCTGATTCCGCTTGAAGAAGTTATCGAGCGGAATATTGAGAAGCTATTCCTGAATTATGAGATTGTCTGTGCGCATCCGTTCCGTATTATGAGGAATGCGGATCTTACGATTGAAGAGGATGAAGCCGAGGATCTGTTAAAGGAAATTGAAAAGCAGATCAAAAAGCGGCAGTGGGGGCAGGCGATCCGCCTTGAAGTAGAAAAGGGAATGGATGAACGACTGTTAGAAATTATCGAGCGGGAGCTTAACATCGAAAAGCAGGATGTGTATGAAATTGATGGACCGCTTGACCTTACCTTCTTAATGAAGATGTACGGACTTGAGGGCTTTGACCACTTAAAGGAAAAGTCCTATCCGAAGCCGCAGCCGATACCGGAGCTTCCGTCAGACTGTAATATTTTCGATCAGATTAAGAAGCAGGATATTCTGTTGTTTCACCCTTACGAAACCTTTACTCCGGTGGTGGATTTCATTCGTCAGGCATCGAGGGACAAAGAGGTTCTTGCCATTAAGCAGACACTCTACCGTGTGAGCGGCAATTCCCCAATCATTGCAGCGCTTGCGCAGGCGGCAGAAAACGGAAAGCAGGTTTCGGTGCTTGTGGAATTAAAGGCACGTTTTGATGAAGAGAATAACATTGTATGGGCGAAGATGTTAGAGAAGGCAGGCTGTCATGTCATTTATGGTCTTGTCGGCTTAAAGACACACAGCAAGATCACACTCGTGGTACGGCGTGAGGAAGATGGCATCCGCAGATATGTGCATTTAGGAACCGGTAACTATAACGATGCGACCGCAAAGCTTTATACAGACGTGGGTCTGCTCACCTGTAATCCTTCGTTCGGGGAGGATGCTACGGCAGTATTTAATATGCTTTCCGGATATTCCGAGCCTCTTAGCTGGAATAAGCTTTCCCTTGCTCCGTTGTGGTTAAAGGATCGTTTCCTTTATCTGATCGAGCGGGAAATGAAGCATGCCAAGGCCGGTGAAAAAGGACATATCATCGCCAAGGTAAACAGCCTTTGTGACAAGGACATTATCGCAGCTCTTTATGAGGCAGCGGAGGCCGGAGTGAAGATTGAACTGATTGTCCGCGGAATCTGCTGTATCCGCGTCGGGCTTCCGGGGATTGGAGATCGGATCAGTGTTCGTTCCATTGTAGGTAATTTCCTTGAACACAGCCGGATCTTTTATTTTGAAAATGACGGCAAGCCGGAATTTTACTGTGCAAGTGCAGACTGGATGCCGAGAAACCTGGAGCGTCGTGTGGAAATCATGTTTCCGGTAGAAAAGCCGGAGCTCCAGAAGCGGCTGATGGACATTCTTACCATACAGCTTCGTGATACTGAAAAAGCACATCTGCTTACGCCGGAGGGAACCTATGAGAAGGTAGACAAGAGAGGAAAGGGCTCTTATAATTCCCAGCTGATTTTTGGACAGATGGCGGTAGGGCGTGTGAAGGAGCAGGAACAATTAATCAATAACAGAGTATTCATTCCGGAGAAGGGAATGGAAGAGGAGGTATAACGATGCAATATGATGACGCAGTATTACGGTGCTTTTTAGAAAAGCAGGAGCAGCTTTTCCCGGAAGGGGATGTGGCTTCTTCTTTGGAAGAGGCAGAAGAATTTCTGGAGGAGAATTTTGCCGTGGTCGTGAATTCATTGCGTGAGGTCTGGGATTTTTTTGAAGAAGAGGGGATCGATATGGATGGTGCGGATGAAGAAGAAATTCTGAATGCAGATGAAGTATTCGAAATCGGTGACGGCAGATATCTGATTATTGAAGGTTAGTTCTGCTGGATGAAAGAACGAATCATTTGGTATGGCTGCAGAATAGCAATAATTGATTAGCATAAGTCAGTTTTCGGAGAGAAAGAAAACCTCGTTTGTGTGTATACTTATATTTACGATGTATTTATCACAAAGGAGGTTTTTTATTTATGGCAGCTTTTGAAACGAAGCAATACCGTAATTTATTTTCCCTGATCGGAAAAGAGGATCAGGAAGTGAAGGATCGTCTGGAACAGATTTTTGAGACGTTTTTTTATGGAAGCGATGAGGAGCGGATTTATCATCCGGTGGGGGAAGATATGGGATATCTCGAGGATACCGGAAATCATGACGCTAGGACAGAAGGCATGTCCTATGGTATGATGATCTGTGTCCAGATGAACAGGAAGGAAGAGTTTGACCGTATCTGGAAATGGGCATGTACTTATATGTGGATGGCAGAGGGCGAAAGTGAAGGCTATTTTGCATGGTCCTGTGGTCTTGATGGAAAGAAGAACGCTTATGGTGCAGCCCCGGACGGGGAGGAGTTCTTTGCTATGGCACTGTTTTTTGCTTCCCACCGCTGGGGAGACGGCGAAGGAATTTACTGTTATTCCGAGCAGGCCAGAAAGATCTTAAGAGCCTGCATCCACAAGGGTGAGAACGGCAGACCGGGATACCCGATGTGGAATCATGAGAATAAGCAGATTCTGTTTGTGCCGGGAAGTGATTTTACCGATCCGTCCTATCATTTACCGCATTTTTATGAATTATTCGCACTGTGGGCAGATGAGGAGGACCGGCCGTTCTTTAAAGAGGCTGCCGGGGTAAGCCGGGAATATCTGGCGAAGGCCTGTCACCCGGGAACGGGAATGAGCGCAGAATATGCCGAGTTTGATGGTCGGCCTATGAGCCGTCCTCTGCCGTGGACAACCGACCGTCACGACTGGTTTTTCAGTGATGCGTACCGCACCGTGGCAAACATCGGACTGGATTATGAATGGTTTGGAATCGATGAAGGACAATATGAGGCACCGGAAAAGCTGTTGCGTTTCCTGGATGCACGGTGGGATGAGCATCCCTTTGAAATCTATGAGGTGGACGGAACAAGTCTTCATGAACCGGCTCTTCATCCGGTGGGATTACAGGTTACCACCACACAGGGAATCTTGGCAGTCCTTGGGCGGACGAAGGATGAGGAAAGTATTCGGATTGCAAAAAAGTGGCTGGAGACGTTTTTCCGGATGCCGCTTCGGAAAGGTGACCGGAGATATTACGATAACTGTCTGTATTTCTTTGCTTTCCTTGCATTGAGCGGCAATTACCGGATCTGGTAACGGAATCCATGGCTTTGTCAGAGGTGGTTATAAATGAGGTTCTGAAAAGCTGCAGCGGAGAACTGCCGGCAGTAATGGGGGGAGGAAGCAGATGAGAAAAATATGGGATAAGCTGCAGGAGCAGGTGAATGATTACAGTATCCGGAAAAAACTGTTGATTCTGTATATGATCTGTGTGCTTCTTCCGCTTTTCCTGACAGACGGAGTCATTCTTTATATTGTCTTTGACAATGAGCGGTCAAGACAGAAGTATGAATTTGAAAGTATAGCAAGCGCAGTAGAATCGGATCTGACAAATAGCTTTGAGGAAGCAATTAATTTTACCAATAATATCTATATTAACCGCACATTAAACGAATTCATGGAAACCTCGTTTGACTCTCCGTTGAAATTTTTCGAGGCGAGCCGTAAATTTACAAACGATCCCTTCTTTTTCAATATGAGCTCGGATCAGTTTCAGGTGATCCTCTATGGGGATAATGAAGATATCGTAAACGGCGGAATGTTTTACCGGCTGTCCAGTCTTGAAGGTGATCCTGTGTATGAAAAGATGAAGGAGTCCGGCAGGGATCTCTGCATTCTGTTTTATTATAAGGAAAACGACATGAATGTGGTCAGCCACCGGAAGATCAGTATTTTGCGGAAGCTGGATTTTTATAAGTATCTGGAATCCGAGAAGCTTATCCGTGTTAATGTAGACTACAGTAATCTGGTGCGGCGTTTCCAGGAAATGCGTTACAATGCGCCGGTGTATGTCTGCTCCGGAAATCAGATTCTGTTTTCCAATGATGGACATTCCGAAACAAAGATTGATTATGAAACTTTAACCGGAAAAGAGAAGGTAAGTCTGGAACGAACCTTTACCATATGCGGTGAGGAATTCCGGATTCTGATTATGAGACCGGAGAATGGGCTGTTTCCGAGTATAGCACAGCATATTCCCTTGCTGATGGTTATGGTTCTTGTAAACATTCTTCTTCCCATGATACTGGTGTATCTGATCAACCGTTCCTTCACAAGCCGGCTCAGTGTCCTGAGCGAGGCCTTTGACCGGATGGATACGGAGGAGCTTGAGGAATTATCCAATATCGAGGGAAAGGATGAAATTGCAGCGCTGATGCTTAACTATAACCGGATGGTGAGGCGTATGAAGGAGCTGATCCGTACGGTATATAAGGACAGGCTGGATAAGCAGAAGAACGATATCGCCAGACAGCAGGCAGAGCTTCTTGCACTGCACAGTCAGATTGATCCGCACAGTCTGTTCAATATGCTTGAGAGTATTCGGATGCACAGTATTTTAAAGCATGAGCTGGAAACCGCAGGTATGGTGGAGCGGCTTGCCGTGTTGACCAGGCAGAATGTGGACTGGTCAACAGATCAGATTACCATTGGGCAGGAGACAGAGTACATCAAGCAGTATCTGGAATTACAGAAATACCGGTTCGGAGAGCGGCTGTCGTATGAAATTACCGTAGCACCCTCCTGTCTGTCATACCGGATTCCGAAGCTGACGCTCGTTACGTTTATCGAAAATTCCTGTGTACACGGTATCGAGAAAAAATCAGTACCGTGCTGGATTTACCTAAGGGTATACGAAGAGGGAGAAGATCTTATTATGGAGGTCGAAGATACCGGAGGCGGAATGGAAGAGGCTGAGGCTGCACAGTTAAATGAGAAGATGAATCAGGTGGATATCGAAGATATCAAAAAGAAAAAACACGTAGGGGTATTAAATGCCTGCCTGCGTCTGAAAATGGCAACAGGGGACAGGGTGTCTTTTGAAATGGAAAGCGAGGTTGGAATCGGTACATTCTTAGTGATCCGGATTCCGAAGGCTGCCATTGGAAAGCAGGATATAACAGGTATTCAGGAGGCTGCAAATGAAAGTTTTACTGGTAGATGATGAACCGTTTATTTTGGAAGGGCTATCGGTGCTGATTGACTGGGAGAGGGAAGGCTGCGAGATCGTAAAGAAGGCTTCAAACGGACAGGAAGCGTTGGAGTACTTGAGGGAGCATCCGGTAGATCTGGTGATTACAGATATTAAGATGCCGGTTCTGACAGGACTTCAGTTGTTAGAGACCGTAAGGGAAGAGCAGGTTTCAGATGCATTCTTTATTATTTTAAGCGGATACAATGACTTCTCCTATGCGCAGCAGGCGATCCGCTTTTCCTGCATGGATTATCTGCTTAAGCCGGTACAGGAGGAGGCATTGCTGGAGCTCATACGAAGGGCGAAAAGCAGCCTTGCCGTGACCGAACAGAATGCGGAAAATGAGCGCTGGATGCAGGAAATGCAGATGAAGCAGAATATGATTGCCCTGCTTCGGGGAAGACAGAGCGAAGAACAGCTTAAGTTTGTGAAGGAGCATTTAAAGACCGGTGGGAACGGGATCCGCTATTTACATATCAGTATGAAGAGCATTGCGCAGATTGAGGATCTGTCGGACGGAGAGCTGGAAGAGTTGCGAAATCAGATTTATGAGTGCACGCTGGCATTTTTAAAGGATGATGGAAGCCACCTGCTGCGGGATGCATATGATTATGAAGAAGAGTATGAGGTTGGTCTGGTATATGCGGACGATATGGCCAAAGAAAGAGGCATGGGCAGCGGGGAGTTCTTAGAGCAGCTTGCGGTCTGCCTGAATGAGCGTCTGCCGTTTGAGGTGATTCTGCTTGCCGGAAAACGAGTGGAAGAGCTGGAAAAGCTGTCCCACTCCTATTCCGCGGCCTGCATGCTCCGATCCTTTAAGGGCTTCCGGCAGGAAAAGTCTGTGTATTATTATGAAGAGGAGCTTCAGGTTGGAGAGGGAAAGATCGTCCTGTGCAAGCAGAGTCTGGATCGGCTGATTGCGGCAGTAGAACAGAACGATGTCAATCATATCCACCTAAGTGTGGACGAACTGTTTCAGGAGATGGAAAATCTAGGGATGGCGAAGGAGCTGGTGTCGATGAACACGAATTATCTGCTGTTCCAGCTGATCCATTTGGCGGTTGAGCAGGATGAGACTGTGGATCAGGAAGAGGTTATGCAGTATATCAGTGAGAATGTATTTGATGCCGGAATTGCAAGAGGAAGCCGTGCGCATCTGCGGAGATTTGCCTGTGATTATGCGGAGTATCTGATTCAGCTGCGAAAGAATGTATCCCGTGGCGTATTACAGGATGTGGAACGGGATATCCGGGAGCATTTTGCGGAAAATCTGACTCTGCGGGATTTAAGCAGGAAATATTTTGTAAACAGCTCATACCTGGGACAGATTTTCCGGAAGAAGTACGGGCAGTCCTTTAAGGATTACTTATGTGAATACCGGATCAATGAAGCTGCACAGGAGCTTTTGAAAACCGATAAAAAGATCAGCCAGATTGCGGAGGAGGTAGGGTACCGGGATACGGACTATTTTATCAGCAAGTTTATTGAACAGAAGGGATGTACACCCAGCAAATACCGTAAAAATGCGGGCGTGACGGAATGACAGGGGACAAACCGGAGAAACAGAATTTTATTCTATAGTTTCTCCGGTTTTTATATAGAATTCCTCCGGTTGTACACACGTGTTTAAAATATATAATAGAATTATCAAATGTTTCAGCAAAACTTAAAGGGAGGTAAAAAATGAAACTGAGAAAATTAACAGCTTTATTACTCGGCGTTACCATGACAGCATCTTTACTGGCTGGCTGTGGCGCTTCCACTGACAATAGTGGTTCTGCATCAACAGATACTGCTACAACAACAGAATCCACTGATTCCACATCTACAGATTCGACAGATGCTTCTACAGAAGCAAAGACAGAATATGCAGATGATGAAATCGTAGATTTCACAATGTTTACCGCAATGCCCGGTTCTGAAATCAATGACGGAAATGAGATTCAGGAGATCATTGCAAAGAAGACCGGCGTAAGAGTTAAGGAAACTTGGTTAACCGGACAGACAGATGCAGAAGCCATTGGTATGATCGTTGCGGGCGGCGAGTATCCGGACTTCATCAACGGTGGGGATTCCATGATGGCTCTTTACGATGCAGGAGCACTTGTTGCATGGGATGAGTATATTGAGAAGTATCCCAATATCAAAGAAATGTATTCCGATGAAGAATGGGATAAGTTCCGTCAGGATGATGGTCATATTTACTGGGCAAATGTATTCCAGAACAAATATGGCGAAGATAAGACCACAACCCACAATGACGAAGCTTTCTGGATTCAGGTAAGAGTTCTTGAGTGGGCAGGATATCCGAAGATCGAAACTCTGGATGACTATTTCAAGGTGATAGAAGATTACATGGCAGCAAATCCGACCATGGAGGATGGAACAAAGAACATTCCTTATACGATTCTTTGTGAAGACTGGAGATATTTCTGTATTGAAAACGCAGGCCAGTTCCTTGATGGATATCCGAATGATGGTTCTGTTATTGTAGATACCGATAACATGAAGATCGTAGACTATAATACCACAGATACCACCAAGAAGTACTTCACCAAGCTGAATGAAGAATATAACAAGGGTATGATCGATACCGAATTTGCTACCCAGACTTACGATGAGTACATTGCAAAGCTTTCTACCGGTGCCGTACTTGGTATGTGTGACCAGTGGTGGGATTTCGCTTATACCGTAAATGATGTATTCAAACAGCAGGGCTTAGATGAGCAGGGTTGTAACTATGTTCCTCTTGGATTAACCATTGAATCCGGCATGGATCAGATGTGGCATACCTATGGTGACACGCAGAATGTTTCTAATGGTATTGCAGTAACCACAAGCTGTAAGGATGTAGAAACCGCATTCCGTTTCTTAAATGACTGTCTGGATCAGGAAATCCACGATCTTCGTTTCTGGGGTGTTGAAGGCGTAGATTATAGCGTAGATGAAAACGGTTTATATTACAGAACAGATGAGCAAAGAGCACAGGCAGCAGATACCGCATATCAGGCATCTCACCTTTGCAGCTATTCCTACTTCCCTCAGTGGCTTGGAACCAGCAGAGATGGAATTAATGCTATGACTCCTGGCGAACAGCCTTCCGAGTTCCAGAATGGACTTGCAGATCCGTTAGTAAACTGCTTTAAGGCCTACGGCGCAGATACATATGTAGATATGGTTGGTTCCGTTGTCAAGGAAACCGGTCCCTGGTTCCCGATGTACTCTTTCTCTAACAATATGACTACAGCAACTCCTGGTGGTGTTGCTTGGACAAAGATGGGTGAAGTAAAGCATGAATGGCTTCCTAAGGTTGTCATGGCTTCCGACTTTGACAGTGTATGGGCAGATTACATGAGTGCATATGAAGCAACCAATCCTCAGGACTTCGTTGCAGAAATGCAGGAAGAGCTTGACAGAAGAGCAGCAGCAACAGAATAAGCTGTGAATGTTACCATAACTTTAAAGAGCACTTAAATGAAAATATGGGCAGCTATGGAAACCATCAGGCTTCCATGGCTGCCAGATACAAACAGGGAGGACGATCATGGCTACTTCTTTAAAGACAGCTTCTATCAGCAAAAAAAAGAACGATCATACACAGCCCGTAAAAATTACATGGAAAGAAATCAAACGTCAGAAGTTTCTCCTGATTTGTGGTGGTTTGTTTGTGATTTATGGCTTTATTTTTTACTACCTGCCACTGGTTGGCTGGCTGATGGCTTTTGAAAACTATAAACCGAAGGATGGAATCTTCGGATCAAAATTTATCGGACTTGATAAATTTAAATTCTTATTTTCAGATGCAACATTCCTTAAGGTGATACGGAATACGTTGGGAATGGGTGTACTGAATCTGGTAACAACCTTTGTGATGGCAATTTTATTTGCAATCCTTTTAAATGAAGTACATTCTAAATTTGGAAAAAAGTCGATACAGACAATTTCATACTTACCGCATTTCCTTTCTTGGATCATTGTTACCGGTATTCTGCATGATGCATTATCCAGTACGGGAATTGTCAATGAATTGCTGTTGAAGTTTAATGTGATAGATACACCGGTGAATTTCTTCGCCGATCCGGGATACTTCTGGCCGATTGTTGCTTTTGCAAACTGCTGGAAGGAAACCGGATGGAATGCCATTATTTATCTGGCAGCCATTACCTCCATTGACCCATGCCTTTACGAAGCAGCTTCCATTGACGGAGCCGGCCGATGGGCAAAGATCCGGTATATAACGCTTCCGGGCATCAAGCCTACGATTATGATTCTGCTCCTGATGAATGTCGGTAACGTATTGAATGCCGGATTCGAAGTACAGTATCTGTTAGGAAATGGTCTGATCAAGAGTGTTTCCGATACGATTGATATTTATGTTCTGACATGGGGTATCAGTCAGAATGATTACTCTTTAGGTACTGCAGCAGGTATTTTTAAGAGTGTAGTCAGTATCGTACTGATCCTGATTGCCAATACAATTGCAAAACGTACCGGTGAAGAGCGGTTGTTCTAAGGAGGTAGAGGCATGAAAAGAAAAACATCAGTTGCAGATAAAATATTTGTTGTATGCAATACCCTGTTTATGATCGCTTTCGTGGTAATTACCCTTTATCCGGTTCTGAACACCCTGGCTATTTCACTGAATGACGGTATTGATGCGGTAAGAGGCGGAATCCATCTGATTCCCCGTAAGTTTACCTTACAGAATTACAAGACGGTTCTGGAAAAACAGAATATGATGACGGGTGCTTATATCACCGTATTAAGAACGGTGATCGGAACCCTTCTGGCACTTGTAACCAATGCATTGCTTGCTTTTATCGTAAGTAGAAAGCGGTTCATCTTCAAGGCACAGTTATCGTTGTTCTGGGTGATTACCATGTACGTCAATGGCGGTATGATACCGGTTTTCCTGTTATATAAGAACCTTCACCTTACCAACAGCTTCTGGGTATATGTTATCCCCGGTATGATCAGCGCATGGAATATGCTGGTAATCCGTACCTATATGCTGGGACTTCCGGACTCCTTGGAGGAATCCGCACAGCTGGATGGTGCAGGCTACTGGACGATTTTTTCCAAGATCATCTCTCCATTATGTAAACCAGTATATGCAACCGTTGCCCTGTTTGTTGCAGTATACCAGTGGAATTCTTGGTTTGACGCCATGTTATATAACCGTATGAAAACCGAATATACCACCTTACAGTATGAATTGATGAAGCTGTTAAGCTCGGTTATGCAGCAGAGCGGAAGTGCAGCAAATGCATCCGCTACGACAAGTGCAAGTGCGGTAACACCGGTTTCTGTCCGGTCTGCAGCTACCATCGCAACCATGCTCCCGATCATCTGTCTGTATCCGTTCTTACAAAGATACTTCGTAACCGGACTTACCATCGGTGGTGTAAAGGAATAAGAAAACAGGATGTGTCAGTGCAGATCCTGCAGAAAGATAAAATATAGAGTGAAAACAGATAGAGTCATAATAAAATCCGCAGTCTGAAAGGCTGCGGATTTTTAGCTGCAATGCATATGAGAAAATGATCCAGTGGATCATTTTGGAGTAGATTTTATCCGGAAAGTAAGGTACACTGTAATTATTCAGAGTCTGAATAGTTACCAAATCCTTAATATAGGGGAACAGAATGAACATTGTCTTATTATCAGGAGGATCGGGGAAACGCTTATGGCCTTTATCCAACGATATCCGGTCCAAACAGTTTATCAAGATCTTTAAAAAGGAAGACGGAGAATACGAATCCATGGTGCAGAGAGTCTATCGTCAGATCAAGATGGTAGATGCGGAAGCGACCGTCACGATCGCAACCTCGAAATCCCAGGTATCAGCTATTCATAACCAGCTGGGGGAGGAAGTTTCCGTCTGTGTGGAGCCGTGCCGCCGGGATACCTTTCCGGCTATCGCGCTTGCCGCAGCTTTTCTTAGGGATGTGAAGCATATTTCAGAGAAGGAGGCTGTTGTGGTTTGCCCGGTGGATCCGTATGTGGACGAGGATTACTTTGAAACCGTGAAGGAACTGACACAGCTTGCAGAGCAGGGAGAAGCCAATCTGGTTCTGATGGGAATAGAGCCGACCTATCCGAGTGAGAAGTATGGCTATGTGATTCCGGAGAGCAAGGAGCGTGTGAGCAGGGTTTCTACTTTTAAGGAGAAGCCGACTGCCGATGTGGCTAAGGAATACATTGCGAAGGGTGCACTGTGGAATGGCGGGGTGTTCGCTTTCCAGCTGGGGTATCTCATTCGGAAGGCGCATGAGCTCATTGACTTTACGGATTATCACGATCTGTTTGCCAGGTATGAAACCTTACAGAAGATCAGCTTTGATTACGCGGTCGGTGAGAAAGAAAAGAATATCAGTGTCCTGCGCTTTGCCGGTAAATGGAAGGATCTCGGAACCTGGAATACTCTGACGGAGGCCATGGAAGAAGCGAGCATCGGAGAAGCCATTTTAAATGAGAAGTGTAACAATGTTCATGTCGTTAATGAACTGGATGTGCCGGTACTTTGTATGGGCTTACAGGATGTGGTGGTTTCGGCAAGCCCGGAGGGGATTCTGGTTTCCGATAAGGAACAGTCAAGCTACATCAAACCGTTTGTAGATAAAATCAACCAGCAGGTGATGTTTGCAGAGAAGTCGTGGGGAAGCTTCCGTGTACTTGACATTGAAGATGAGAGCATGACGATCAAAGTGACGCTGATGCCGGGACATAAGATGAACTACCACAGTCATGAACGTCGTGACGAGGTCTGGACGATCATTCAGGGAAACGGACAGGCAATCCTAGATGACGAGGTGAAGGATGTCGGACCGGGGGATGTTCTGACGATGAAGGCTGGCTGTAAACATACGATTGCGGCAGTCACGGAACTGAAACTGATAGAGGTTCAGCTTGGAAAGGAAATCAGTGTAAAGGATAAGATCAAATATTAAATAATTCCAAACGGAAAAGCAAAGAAATTTTTGAAAAACCCTTGCATTTCCCTATAAGAAGTGTTAAGCTGACTATAGTTTTAAAGATTTACCAGTTACAGTGGACTTGCGAGTCCACTGTTTTTTTGAGTAGAGCACTTAGCGAAGCCGAGCCGAAGGCGAAGGCTGAGCTTAGTGCGAACCATACCTGTGCACTTAAGGAATGCAAGTCGAAGACGCCGCATGAGTTTAGTGCAGCAGGTAGAGTAGAGCACAGCATAACGTACAAAACCATGTAGAAGCCGAGCCGAAGGCGGGCACAGAATTTAAAGGAGGAAGAATGTCAAAGAGAGAGTCTTATGAAGCAAGGACAGAGGAATTGTTAAAGCCGATCGTGGAGGCTGCCGGTGTAGAAATCTACGATGTGGAGTATGTGAAGGAAGGAAGTGACTTTTACCTTCGCTGCTACATTGACAAGGATGGCGGCGTGAACATTCAGGAATGTGAGACGGTGAGCCGTGCGCTTTCCGATCAGCTCGATACAGAGGATTACATCGAGGATGCCTATATTCTGGAGGTGAGTTCCCCGGGACTTGGCAGAACCTTAAAGAAGGAGAAGCATCTTTTAAAGAGCATCGGGATGGATGTCGAGTTAAAGACATTTAAGCCGGTGAACGGTTCAAAGGATTTTGAAGGAGTTCTGAAATCCTTTGACAATGAAACACTGACGTTAACCGGTGAAGATGGTCAGGATCTGGTTTTTCAGAGAAAAGATATTGCAGTTATAAAATTAGCATTGGACTTTTAGTCCAAATACAAGCAGAAAGGATACGAAAATGAACAAAGAATTAATGGAAGCACTTGATATTTTGGAGAAGGAGAAGGAAATCAGCAAAGAGACCTTATTTGAGTCGATCGAAAATTCCCTTTACACGGCCTGCGAGAAGCATTTTGGCAGAGCAGACAATATCAAGGTAGAGATTGACCGTGAAACCTGTGATTTCCTTTGCTATGCAGAGAAGGAGGTTGTGGAAACCGCAGATGATGTGGAAGATGATCTGTTACAGATTTCCTTAGAGGATGCACAGAAGATTAAGGCAACCGCCAAGGTGGGCGACATCATTCATGTAGAGATCAAGTCCAAGGAATTCGGACGTATCGCAACCCAGAATGCAAAGAGCGTGATTTTACAGAAGATCCGTGAAGAAGAAAGAAATGTCATTTACAATCAGTACTATGCCAAAGAAAAAGATGTGGTTACCGGTATTGTACAGAGATATATCGGACGTAACATCAGCGTAAACTTAGGTAAGGCCGATGGTATTTTAAATGAAAGCGAAATGGTAAAGGGAGAGCATTTCCGCCCGACCGAACGAATCAAGGTTTATATTCTGGAAGTAAAGAATGGCTCCAAGGGACCGAGAATCCTGGTAAGCCGTACCCATCCGGAGCTGGTAAAGCGTCTGTTTGAAGCAGAGGTTACCGAAATTAAGGATGGAACCGTAGAGATTATGAGCATTGCAAGAGAAGCAGGAAGCAGAACCAAGATGGCTGTCCGCTCCAACAATCCGAACGTAGATGCCGTTGGTGCCTGCGTCGGTATGAATGGTGCAAGAGTCAACTCCATTGTGGATGAGCTCCGCGGAGAGAAGATTGATATTATCAACTGGGATGAGAACCCCGGCAACCTGATCCAGAATGCATTATCTCCTGCAAAGATTGTTGCTGTATTTGCGGATCCGGATGAGAAAACGGCCAAGGTCGTTGTTCCGGATTACCAGTTATCCCTTGCTATTGGTAAGGAAGGTCAGAACGCAAGACTGGCAGCCAGACTGACCGGATATAAAATTGACATCAAGAGTGAGACTCAGGCTAAGGATGCGCCGGGCTTCCGCTATGAGGATTATGTGTACGAGGACGAGGATTATGATGAGGATGCCGAGTATGCGGACGATGAGTATCTGGCAGAAGAAGGTCTGGCAGATACAGAGGAGGAATAAGGCTGCAGAATCTGATTCAAGAGTGAACAGTAACGAGGTGGTTAGGTATGGCGAAAAAGATTCCCTTAAGACAGTGTGTGGGATGTGGTGAAATGAAAAGCAAGAAAGAAATGATGCGCATCCTGAAAACACCGGAGGATGAGATCGTATTAGATTTAACCGGAAAGAAAAATGGAAGAGGCGCATATCTTTGTATCTCCAGAGATTGCCTTAAAAAGGCGCGGAAGAACAAAGGATTGGAACGGTCTTTCAAAATGAGTATTCCAAATGAAGTGTATGACAGTCTGGAAAAGGAGTATGACGAGAATGAATGATCCTGTGCAGATGAAGAAGGTGTTGTCTTTACTGGGGCTCGCTGCGAGGGGGAGAAATCTGGTAAGCGGCGAATTCTCCACGGAGAATGCAGTAAAGGACGGGAGCGCATGTCTGGTGATCATCAGCGAAGATGCATCCGCGAACACGAAGAAGTTATTTACAGATAAATGCAGTTTTTATGAGGTTCCCATTTATACCTTAGGGACAAAGGAGATGCTTGGAAAAGCAATCGGGAAGGAAATGCGGGCATCCATTGCGGTGACGGATCCGGGGCTTTCCGACAGCATCATGAAACATCTGCAGACAATTCAGGAATGATACAAACATCATTTGGAGTTCATTTGGAGTGAATAAGACGGAGGTAAATAAATGTCGAAAATCAAAGTGCATGAATTAGCGAAGGAACTGGAGAAGCAGAGCAAGGAAGTGATTGCATTTCTTCAGGAAAAAGGAATAGAAGTAAAAGCAGCACAGAGCTCTGTGGAGGAAGATGCCGCAGAAATGGTCCGTAAAGCATTTGGGGATGCAAAGAAAGCAGATGCGAAGCCCGAAGCGAAGAAAGAGGCAAAGCCGGAGGTAAAAGCAGAGGCAAAGCCGGAAGTTAGGGCAGAAGTAAAAACCGAAGCAAAAGCAGAGCCTTCCAATGAAGGAAAGAAAGAGGTTCAGAAAGAAGCACCGAAAGCAGAGGGAAAGCAGGCAGCTCCTGTGAAAAAGAAAAAGATTATTTTTGTAAGTAATCCGCATAATAGTAATATACCCGGACAGCGTTCCCAGGGGGATCGCAGACCTCAGCAGAACAATCGTCAGGGAAATAACAATTACAATGGAAGACCGGGACAGAACAGGGAAGTTCCCCATAAGATTATAAGACCCCTTACAGCTCCGTCCCAGATGGAGACTTCCACAAGCGATTTTAAGCAGAATTCCAGAAGAATGGATGAAGCAAGAGCAGAGCTTAGGGCTTCAGAAAAGCGTGCGGCGACAGAACGTGAGCAGGCAGCTCAGAGAGCAGCAAAACCGGATTACAAAATGGAAAGCAGAAATGACAACCGCAACGAAAACAGATCCAACAACAGAGACAGAAGGGATCAAAGAAACGATAGAAATGAAAGAAATGACAGAAATCAGAGATTTGGTCAGAACAATCAGGGAGAGAGGAATAACAACCGAAGACCTGAAAACGGGAATCGCTTTAACAACCAGAATGGCAAGGGAGATTTCCGTAATAACGGCGGTGATGGGAACCGTAACCGCGGCGATTTCAATAATAACCGCGGTGAGAGAAGCAATGGAGGGCAGGATTCTCGATTTAAGCGGAATGAAAAGCCGGGTAAGAGTTTCGCTCAGGATACCCCGCCGGTTAAGGATGACAAGCGCAGAGAGGAAGAAAAGCGCAGAATCAATCAGGAGAGGGATAAGAGATCCAAGAAGGACTTTATGTACGAAGAGGATGAAGCAGCTTTAAAGAACAAGAACAAAGCAGGACGCTTCATTAAGCCGGAGAAGAAGGCAGAGGAGTCTGTAGAAGAGCAGATCAAGGTTATCACCATTCCGGAATCCTTGACGATTAAGGATCTTGCAGACAAGATGAAGCTGCAGCCTTCTGCCATTATTAAAAAGCTGTTCCTGCAAGGACAGATCGTAACCGTGAACTCTGAAATTACCTTTGAGGATGCGGAGAATATTGCGATTGACTATGACATTATTTGTGAAAAGGAAGTTAAGGTAGATGTCATTGAAGAACTGTTAAAGGAGGACGAAGAGAAGGAAGAGGATCTTGTGAGCAGACCGCCCGTTATCTGTGTTATGGGTCATGTCGATCATGGTAAAACCTCCCTCCTCGATGCAATCCGTAAGACGAACGTAACGGATAAGGAAGCAGGCGGTATTACCCAGCACATCGGTGCTTACACCGTAAATGCAGGAGGTCAGTCCATTACGTTTCTGGATACACCGGGACATGAAGCTTTTACCGCCATGCGTATGCGTGGTGCAAACTCAACCGATATTGCGATTCTGGTTGTTGCCGCAGATGATGGTGTAATGCCGCAGACCGTAGAAGCAATCAACCATGCGAAGGCAGCCGGTATTGAAATTATTGTGGCTGTCAACAAGATTGATAAGCCGGGCGCGAATATTGACCGTGTAAAGCAGGAAATGACCGAATATGAACTGATTCCGGTTGACTGGGGCGGAAGCACCGAATTCGTTCCGGTATCTGCCAAGACCGGTGAAGGAATCAGCACTTTGCTTGAAACCGTACTTCTTACGGCTGAAATTATGGAATTAAAGGCAAACCCGAACCGTCGTGCGAGAGGCCTTGTCATTGAAGCAGAGCTTGACAAGGGACGCGGTCCTGTAGCTACCGTACTGGTACAGAAGGGTACGTTACATGTGGGAGACTTCATTTCCGCAGGTGCAAGCCATGGTAAGGTACGTGCAATGATCGATGATAAGGGAAGACGTGTGAAGGAGGCAAAGCCTTCTACACCGGTAGAGATCCTTGGATTATCGGATGTACCGAGCGCAGGTGAAGTATTTATTGCCCATGAAAATGATAAGACTGCCAAGTCCTATGCAGAGACTTATCTGGCACAGAATAAAGAGAAGATGCTCGAAGAGACCAAGGCGAAAATGTCCCTGGATGACCTGTTTAACCAGATTCAGGAGGGTAACTTAAAGGAACTGAACCTGATCGTCAAGGCAGATGTACAGGGTAGTGTGGAAGCTGTTAAGCAGAGTCTTTTGAAGCTTTCCAATGAAGAAGTTGTTGTAAAATGTATTCACGGTGGTGTAGGTGCCATCAATGAATCGGATGTTTCCCTTGCTTTTGCATCCTCTGCAATTATTATCGGCTTTAATGTCCGTCCGGATGCACAGGCCAAGGCATTTGCAGAGCGTGAGGGTGTGGATATCCGTCTGTATCGTGTCATTTATCAGGCGATTGAGGATATCGAGGCAGCCATGAAGGGAATGCTCGATCCGGTTTATGAAGAAAAGGTAATCGGGCATGCAGAAGTTCGTCAGATCTTCCGTGCGTCCGCAATCGGTAATATTGCAGGTTCTTATGTCTTAGACGGATATTTCCAGAGAGACTGTAAGGTGCGTATTATGAGACGTAATGAAAGCACAAGACAGGAAGATCAGATTTATGAAGGTGCCCTTCAGTCCCTTAAGAGATTTAAGGACGATGTAAAGGAAGTAAAGGCCGGCTACGAATGTGGTCTTGTATTTGAAGGCTTTGACCAGATGCAGGAGTTGGATATCGTAGAGGCATATATTATGGTGGAGGTTCCCAGGTGAGAAAGAACAGCATGAAGAATACCCGGATCAACGGGGAAGTTCAAAAGGAACTCGCAGAGATCATTCGTGGAGAGATTAAGGATCCGAGAATCAGTCCCTTAACGAGCGTGATCTCTGTAGAGGTAGCACCTGATTTGAAAACATGTAAGGCATGGATCAGCGTTTACGGAGATGATCATGTGGCAGAGGATACGCTTGCCGGCTTAAGGAGTGCGGAAGGCTATATCCGCAGAGAACTTGCCAGAAGAGTTAATCTGCGCAACACACCGGAAATCCGCTTTATCGTGGATCAGTCCATTGCCTATGGCGTAAGAATGTCCAAACTGATTGATGAAGTAGCCAAATCAGATGCACAGAAGGAAGACAGAAACGAAGCTTTATCGCAAGAGTAATAAGGACAGGATGTATATGAAAATTTATGAAGAAGTAAAGGATGCCGCAACCATCGGTATCAGCGGACATATCCGGCCCGATGGTGACTGCATCGGGTCGGTAATGGGCCTTTATTTATATTTGTTAAAGAAGTGTCCGGATGCACAGATTGAGGTATTCTTAGAGCAGCCGGGAGAGGAATTTTCCTGCATCAGCAGAATCGGGGATATTCACACCGACTTCGTAACAAAGGTGGAGCAGTTTGATGTGTTTATCGTACTTGACAGTACAGGGGAACGTACCGGAGAAGCACAGAAGTACTTCGATGCGGCACGTAAAAAGATCAATATTGATCATCATGTGAGTAACTCAGGAGACGGCGATGTGAATTTTATGGATCCGAAGGCAAGCTCTGCAAGTGAGCTGGTGTACCGGGCCATCGATGATAAGGAAGCGATGGATCCGTCCATTGCTAAGGCCTTGTATATCGGAATCATCCATGATACCGGAGTGTTCCAGTATTCCAACACCTCACCGGAGACCCTGCGGATTGCGGCAGATCTGATTTCTTATGGCTTTGATTTTCCGGCGCTCATTGATCAGACATTCTATGAAAAGACCTACGTACAGAACCAGATTCTGGGACGCGCGCTGCTTGAGAGCATCCAGTTTATGGATGGCAGATGCATCGTCAGCATGGTCGATAAGCGTACCATGAGCTTTTATGAAGCAGTACCACATGATCTGGAAGGAATTGTGAACCAGCTCCGCAATACGAAAGGCGTGGAATGCGCGATCTTTATGTATCAGACGAATACCCTTGAGTATAAGGTGAGCCTTCGTTCCAACGGAAAGATTGATGTGGCGAAGATTGCCATGATGTTCGGCGGCGGCGGGCATGTACGTGCTGCAGGAGTTACCATGCAGGGTACATATCACGATATTATTAATAATCTGTCTGCACAGATTGAGAAACAGTTAATGGTGTAACGAATTCTGGGAGAAGAACATGTATCACGGAATAATGAACGTATATAAAGAAGCGGGCTTCACTTCCCATGATGTAGTGGCGAAGCTGCGCGGAATCTGTAAGCAGAAGAAGATAGGACATACAGGAACCCTCGATCCGGATGCGGTGGGGGTTCTTCCTGTTTGTTTAGGAAGCGGAACGAAGCTCTGCGATATGCTGACCGGTGAGACCAAGGAATACATTGCCAGATTCCGGCTGGGAGTTACAACAGATACACAGGATATTTCCGGAAAGGTTCTGGAAGAAAAGGAAGTCGATGTTTGCGAAGAACAGGTAAAAGAGATGCTTTCTCATTTTGTTGGAGAACTGCAGCAGGTTCCCCCCATGTATTCTGCGCTTAAGGTGGGCGGGAAGAAGCTTTACGAGCTTGCAAGAGAAGGAAAGGAAGTGGAGCGCAAGGCACGCCTCATTACCATTTATGAGCTGGAGCTGTTAAAGGCAGAACATCCGGAATATGAAATCCGGGTTACCTGTTCGAAGGGAACCTATATCCGGACGCTTTGCCATGACGTGGGACAGGCCCTTTCGTGCGGCGCGGTGATGACGAGCCTTGTCCGAGCCAGAGTCGGAGAATTCCGGTTAAAGGATGCGAAAACATTGGCTGAACTTCAGATGCTTGCCGATCAGGGAAGATTGCAGGAGGCGGTCATTCCGGTCGAAGAAATGTTCCGTGCCATTCCCGCAATTCAGGTGTCCGATGACGCACAGAAGGCACTGCTTAACGGAAACCAGTTGAAGCGATCAGAGGTTCTTGTTAAGGAAGAGGCAGGAAATATCGAAGAAGTACCGAAAAATCTCCCTGTGGATCAGGAAGAATACCGGGTATACAGTTCCGGTGGCCGGTTCTGTGCCATTTATCGCTATGAGGGTGGCAGGAAGCTTTATATACCGGTAAAAATGTTTTTGGAAGGTCAGGATGGAAGCGATGCAGATCGTTAGTGATAAAACAGAATTTAAGCTCGAAGGAGTCTCTGCGGTTGCCATTGGAAAGTTCGACGGGATTCATGCGGGACATTACCGTCTGATCGATGAGATTCTGCGGCAGAAAATGAATGGACTGCAGGCGGTGATCTTTACGTTTTTTCCATCGGCAACGGTTTATTTCGGCGGTGAGGAAGCAAAGGAGCTGACCACAAGGGAAGAAAAGAGGGAAATCTTTGAACGGATGGGGATTGATGTCCTGGTAGAGTTCCCCTTAAATCCGCAGACTGCGGCAACGGGTCCGGTGGATTTTGTGAAGAACATTCTTCTTGGGATGATGAATATGAAATTCTTAGCTGCCGGAGAGGATGTTTCCTTTGGAAAAGGTGGAAGAGGAAACCAGGCGCTTCTTGAAGAGATGGCAGAAGAAAATGATTTCACAGTCAGAATTATCGAAAAGATTTTCGATCACGGAAAAGAAATCAGTTCCACTTATGTCCGGGAAGAAATCTTGAAAGGAAATATGGAACGTGCATCCGAACTTCTTTCGCGGAATTATTCCATGGAAGGCCTTGTTGAAAACGGAATGCATCTGGGGCGGAAAATGGGGTTTCCTACGGTGAACCTTTATCCTCCGAAGGAAAAACTGATGCCGCCTTACGGAGTGTATTATTCGGATGTCTTTTACGATGGCTGCATGTATCATGGAATCACCAATATCGGAGTGAAACCCACGGTGCAGCAGACAAAAGTAGTAAATGCCGAAACCTATTTATACGATTTTGACAGGGATATTTATGGAAAGAAGATCCGGTTAGAGCTGCTGAAATTCAAGCGGCCGGAGCAGAAGTTTAAGGATCTTGCCGCTTTACAGAAAAAGCTCCATGAGGATGTGGAGGATGGAAGAGAGTGGTTTGACAGGTGCTGAATTTACTGCTATAATGTGATCGTTGTAATAAATTTGTAACAAATGCGTAATAAACGCAAACATTTTGGAGGTTTATTTTGAAACGATCAATTTTACAGGGTATTTGCCTTTCTGCATCTGTATTTTTATTACTGTCCATGGATGGACAGGCTGCGGAAACGGTTACGAAAGAGACACAGAGTGTTGCATCGGAAGAATTGATGACGGCAGGTGTGGAGGATCTGTTTGTATCCACTCTTACGGTAGATGAATATAAGGCTCTCGCAGAAAAAGCAAAGGGTGCGATGTGGGGCTACACGAATCTTGGACTCTGCAACGTACAGGAAAATAACTTAAATATCCGGGAAACGCCGGATGAGAGCGGTAAGCTTGTCGGCAAGCTTCCGAAGGATGCGGCCTGCGAGGTTCTGGAAAGCGAAGACGGCTGGACCCATATCACCTCCGGTAAGGTAGAAGGATATGTGAAGGACGAATATCTCCTGACCGGCTACAATGCCAAGAAGAAGGGTGAAGAACTGGCCAGCACCGTTGCTGTTGCTTCATCGGATGGCTTAAATATCCGGGAACAGCCTGATACCGATGCTGATGTGGTGACACAGGTGGCACAGGGAGAAGAGCTTCAGGTTGTGGAGCTGTATAACGATCAGTGGGTGAAGGTCTATCTGGATGATGAAGAGGTTTTTGTCTCAAGGGATTATGTCGAGCTGAAGTCGGATTTACAGACAGCCATTACGATGACCGAGCTGTTATACGGACAGGGCGTATCCGATGTCCGCGTGGATCTTTGCCAGTATGCAAAGCAGTTCCTCGGGAATCCATATGTCTGGGGCGGCACAAGCCTGACAAGCGGAGCAGACTGTTCCGGATTTGTTTTAAGTGTTTTCAAGAAGTATGGGGTGACTCTGCCTCATTCCTCTCAGGCGCAGTCGAAGATGGGAACAACCATATCCGCTTCGGAATTAAAGGCGGGCGACCTGATTTTCTATGCGAAGGGTGGAAGCATCAATCATGTAGCGATCTACATTGGCGGTGGACAGGTCATTCATGCAAGTAACCCGAAAACCGGTATCCGGATTTCCAATTACAATTACCGCACTCCGGCGAAAATGGTAAGAATTTTACAGGATTAAATTTCCCCTTTACACGGCATCTGTTTTATGATATGATGCTTAAGTGTGAGTTTAGCCGATACTCAGAATCAGAGAATGCTCTCGTTGGGACACTCCGACCCATTCTTAGTATCCGGCGGTTAATAATGGAAGGAGACAGAAAATGATTTCTAAAGAAAAGAAAACAGCTATTATGAAGGAATATGCGAGATTTGAAGGTGATACAGGTTCACCGGAAGTTCAGATCGCAGTTTTGTCTGCAAGAATTGCAGAGCTTACTGAGCATTTAAAGGAGCATCCGAAGGATAATCATTCCAGACGTGGTATGTTCAAAATGGTAGGTCAGAGACGTGGTCTTTTAAGCTACTTAAAGAGCAAAGACATCGAGAGATACCGTGCTTTGATCGAGAAACTTGGTCTCAGAAAGTAATTTGGTAGTTGAAGGCGGAGCATCAATAAAAGCTCCGCCTTTTTAAATTTTTATACTGCTGTGCAGTAATATGTTCCACATGTACAGGAACGAGAAGAGAAAAGAAAAGGAGAGAAACTATGTACAAGACGTTTTCAATGGAACTTGCGGGTCGTACCTTAAGCGTTGATGTCAACCGTGTCGGCAAGCAGGCAAACGGATGCGCATTTATGCATTATGGTGATACCACCGTATTGTGTACCGCAACCGCATCAGACAAGCCCAGAGACGGAATTGATTTTTTCCCGCTGAGTGTTGAGTATGAAGAAAAGATGTATGCCGTAGGCAAAATCCCGGGTGGATTTAATAAGAGAGAAGGAAAGGCTTCCGAGAATGCTATTTTAACAAGCCGTGTTATCGACCGTCCGATGCGTCCTTTATTTCCGAAGGACTATCGTAATGATGTTACCTTAAACAATATGGTTATGAGTGTGGATCCGGAGTGTCGTCCGGAGTTGGTTGCCATGATTGGTGCAGCCATTGCCACCAGTATTTCCGATATCCCGTTTGATGGTCCCTGTGCAATGACCCAGGTTGGGATGATCGATGGTGAGTTTGTGATCAATCCTTCTCAGGAGCAGTGGAAGAAGGGAGACTTGAATCTTACCGTTGCTTCTACCAGAGAAAAGGTTATCATGATCGAAGCCGGAGCAAATGAGATTCCGGAAGAGAAGATGATCGAAGCCATCTATAAGGCGCATGAAGTAAACCAGACCATTATTGCACTCATTGACCAGATGGTTGCAGAGGTTGGTAAACCGAAGCATGAATATACAAGCTGTGCAATTCCGGAAGAGCTGTTTGCAGCTATGAAGGAAATCGTAACTCCTGCACAGATGGAAGAAGCTGTATTTACCGATGAAAAGCAGGTTCGTGAAGAGAATATCCGTAGAATCACTGAGAAGTTAGAGGAAGCGTTTGCGGATAATGAGGAATGGCTTGCTGTATTAGGGGAAGCAATTTACCAGTATCAGAAGAAGACCGTCCGTAAGATGATCCTGAAAGATCACAAGCGTCCGGACGGACGTGAGATCACCCAGATCCGTCCTCTTGCAGCAGAAGTTGACATTATCCCGAGAGTACATGGTTCTGCCATGTTCACCCGTGGACAAACCCAGATCTGTAATGTATGTACTTTAGCACCGTTATCCGAGCAGCAGAAGATCGATGGCCTTGATGAAAACGAAGTAAGCAAGAGATATATGCATCACTACAATTTCCCGTCCTACTCGGTAGGTGAAACAAAGCCTTCCAGAGGACCCGGACGTAGAGAAATCGGACATGGCGCACTGGCAGAGAGAGCTCTGATCCCGGTTCTTCCTTCTGAGGATGAATTCCCTTATGCAATCCGTACCGTATCCGAGACCTTTGAATCCAATGGATCCACATCCATGGCTTCTACCTGTGCATCCTGTATGTCCCTGATGGCTGCAGGTGTTCCGATTAAGAAAATGGTTGCAGGTATTTCCTGTGGTCTGGTTACCGGTGAAACCGATGACGATTTCGTACTGTTAACCGATATCCAGGGACTCGAGGACTTTTTCGGCGATATGGACTTTAAGGTAACCGGTACAACCGAAGGGATTACCGCTATCCAGATGGATATTAAGATTCATGGTCTGACCAGACCGATCGTAGAAGGTGCCATTGCAAGATGCCGTGAAGCAAGACTTTTCATCATGGACAACTGCATGAAGAAGGCGATTACAGAGCCTCGTAAAGAGGTTGGACCTTACGCTCCGAAAATCATCTCCATCAACATTGATCCTGAGAAGATCGGTGATGTGGTTGGCCAGCGTGGTAAGACGATCAACGAGATCATTGCCCGTACCGGTGTGAAGATTGATATTACTGATGATGGTAAGGTATCCGTATGCGGCACCGACAAGGAAATGATGGACAAGGCCATCGAGTACGTCAAGACCATCGTTACCGATTATCAGGAAGGACAGATCTTCCAGGGTATCGTTGTCAGCATTAAGGAATTCGGTGCATTCATTGAGTTCGCTCCCGGTAAGGAAGGTATGGTTCATATTTCCAAGATCGCTAAGGAAAGAATCAATCATGTAGAAGATGTCCTGACCCTTGGTGATAAGGTTACCGTAGTATGCCTTGGCAAGGACAAGATGGGCAGAATGAGTTTCTCCATGAAGGATGTAGCACAGAACTAATCGGATTTTGCAGCTGAATAGCTACCGGATTTTTTAAAATCGAATAGAAGTAATAAATCAGACAGCTTCTCATATAATGTCTTAAAGACAAGATGAGGAGCTGTTTTTTATGAAAAAAAGGGACGAGATCCTTTCCCTGTTTCCGGATGCATTAAAGGGAAGGATAGAACCGGTTCTTAAGGATGTGGAGCATTTAAACGAACTCCGGCTGGGGGTGAATTGTCCGTGCCGGATCATCCGGGAAGGATGTGAATATTTTCTGTCGCCGAAAGGAATGTGCCTTGCGGATCGGAACGACGCATGGCAGATCACGGGTGAAGAGATTGAGGGTATTGTGAACCAGATCTGTAACTATTCACCTTATGCGTTCGAAAATGAACTCCGGCAGGGATTTCTCACCGTACAGGGCGGACACCGGATCGGTTTGGCCGGAAAGGTGATTCTGAATACGGATGGAAGTGTGCGGAATCTTTCCTATATCCGGTTCTTAAATATCCGGATTTCACATCAGATTTTAGGGATAGCAGATCCGGTGCTGCCGTATTTGTTTCAACAGGGAAAACTGTGGAATACCTTGATTATTTCACCGCCCGGATGTGGGAAAACCACATTGCTGCGGGATTTGATCCGTCAGATATCGGATGGAACGAAGAAGCGGAAAGGACAGCAGGTAGCAGTCGTGGATGAACGGTCGGAGATCGCAGGAAGCTATCAGGGGATTCCGCAGAATCAGGTAGGAATCCGGACAGATGTGCTGGATGCCTGTCCGAAAACAGAGGGGATGATGCTCCTCATGCGTTCCATGACGCCACAGGTGATTGCCGTGGACGAGATCGGAAGTGAGGAGGATCTTGCGGCGCTTCAAAGGATTGCAGTCTGCGGAACCGGGGTGCTCGCAACCATGCATGGGTATTCCGTGGAGGATGCGAAAGACAAGCTGGGGAAAAGGGAGAAGCTGTTTGGACGTTTTCTGCTGCTATTCTTTCAGGATCGGAAGCGGATTGCAAGGATTTATAATAGGGAAAAGCATCTGCTGCAGGAGATGGAACTATGAGTGCCGTGATAGGAAGTCTCCTTATCATGCTGGGAGCTTTTGGATTTTCGATGAGTATCTGTAGGGAATACCGGATGCGCCTTATACTGTTAAAACGGATCCGGAGCGTTTATGAATACATGGAATTTCAGATTTCCTATGGAAAGCTGCCAATTCCGGAAATCTTAAGAAGGCTTTCCTTTAAAGACGAGCTTTGTTTTCGACAGGAGTTCGGACGGATTGCGCAGCGGATGGAAGATGGGGGACAGGACCTTGCCGTGATCTGGAGGGAGGAGCTAGAGGCTCCCCTTAAGAAAAGCGGATTAAAACAACAGGAGCAGGAATGGCTGCTGGCCTTTCCGACAAAACAGGGATTTTTAAAGGGACAGGCACAGGCAGAAAGCCTTGGCGAAATCCGGCGGGAGCTTGAGGAAGGAATTGAGAGCCTGCAACAGGAACAAAGGAACAGAAATAAAATGATCATGAGCGTGGGGGTGGCAGGAGGTGTGCTGCTTTCCATACTCTTTTTATAGGAAGGGTCGGGCATGACGGTTTCAATACTTTTTAAGATCGCAGCAGTTGGAATACTGATTACCATATTGAATCAGGTGTTAAAGCACAGTGGCAGGGAGGATCAGGCGTTTCTGTGTTCCCTGGCGGGACTCGTGCTGGTGTTGATGTGGCTGATTCCTTATATTTATGATCTGTTTGTCATGATGCAGGATCTGTTTTCGATTGGATAAAGGAGGAAAACGATGAGCGTAATGAAAATCGGAATGATCGGTGTACTGGGGGTATTGCTTGCTTTACAGTTTAAGAGCGAAAAGACCGAGTACGGGCTTTATATCGGAGTTACGATCTGTCTGCTGATCTTCTGGTTCTGCATGGATCAGATGGTGAATCTTTTAGGAAGAGTGGAGGCGCTTTCCAAGTATCTAAAAGGGAGCGAAACGTATATTCTGTATCTTGTGAAAGCGGTCGGGATTACCTATCTGTGCAATTTCAGCTCCCTTGTGTGCAAGGATGCCGGATTTGGGGCAGTGGCAGGACAGATTGAGGTGTTTGGCAAGATCTCCGTGCTTTTGATGGGGCTTCCGGTGCTGGCGGCTGTGATTGAGAATATCGGAGCACTTTCGGTTGGTTAATCGTATGGAAAACAGGGTAATCATATGGTAGAAAGAAAAGGAAAGGGCACATGGATGGGGGATATCCTTGGGAAGGGCGTGTTTCGGACAGGAACCGGGATCTGCGTACTGGTGCTTGGCATACTCGCGCCAAACCTCGAGGTACAGGCCGTGGGACTGGAATGTCAGCAGGAGGATCAACAAAAGCAGGAACAGCAAATACAGGATCAGCAAACACAGCTAAGCAATGAAGTGGACAACTATCTGGCGGTGATGCTGGAGGATTACGATTTTACACGGCTGGATGAAGAACTTACCGTGTATTTTCCGGATCTTTCGATCCATGCAGACGGAATTATGAAAATGCTGCTGGATGGAAAGGTGCAGGAGGTGCTGAAGCTTTTCGGACAGCAGATGAAAGGAAAGCTCTTGGGAGAGCTGCCATTTGCAAGACAGGTATTTTTGTATGTGCTGGTGCTCGGCATTTCCTCGTCCTTTTTTACCGGATTTGCCGATCTGTTTGCAGGTACCCGGCAGGAAAAAATTGCATTTTATCTGTTGTATATGATGCTGGTTGGTATTCTGGCTCTTGTAATGACGAAGATCAGTACGATTACCACGCAGGTTTTTTCACTGATTCTGGATTTTGTGAAGACGTTTATTCCGGTGTATTTCATTTCCGTCGGGGCAGCCAATGGCACGGGAACTGCAGTGGTGTATTATCAGGTAATGCTACTGGCGATTTATTTCGTGGAGGTGTTTGTCTGCAAGATGCTTCTTCCGATTGCATACAGTTATATGATGCTTGGAATCCTGAATGGATTGTGGGCAGAGGAGAGACTGAATCTACTGCTTGATCTGTTGAAAAAGGCAGTGCTTGTTTCTTTGAAAGTGGTGCTTCTTCTCATTACAGGCCTGAGCCTGATCCAGTCAATGATCGTTCCTGCCGTGGACAGCTTTAAGAATACGGCAATCCATAAAGCAGTTTCGGTCATTCCGGGGATCGGAGGACTGACCGGCGGTGTGACAGAGCTTCTGCTTGGAGCAGCGGTTTTAGTGAAAAACTGCTTCGGGGTATTTCTATTGATTCTGCTTCTTTCGATCTGTCTCATACCCGTTTTGAAGATCGGGGTTCTGGCCTGCAGTGTCAAGCTTTCGGCAGCGATTACCGGGATGATCAGCGATAAGCGGATTTCGGACTGCGCGGACCATATTGGGGAGGGCTGCTTTCTGGTTCTGCGCTGTGTGTTTACGTCCGTTGCCCTGTTCTTTATTGTGATTGCGGTGGTTGCCTATTCGGTGATGGCATGAAAGGAGAAGAGATGCTTGAAGCAATTAAAAATGCCTGTATTTTCTTGTTCATTGCGCAGCTCTTAATGGCGCTTGTGCCGGAGGAGACCTATGCCAAGTATGTGCGGGTACTGGTTTCCCTGATTCTGATTCTGAAGATTACCCAGCCGCTTCTGTCCCTCGTATCCGGCAGGGAGACCTGGGAGGTAATACAGGCAAATGTAGAGCAGCTTTGTGTGGAATTGTCGGTGAGGGAGCTTCCTTCCTCCATGCAGAGCAAAACCGGGGTTTTATATGAACATATGACCGAGTATATTGCCGGACAGATCGTACAGGAGCAGGATCAACAGAAACAAAAGCAGCAGGAACAGTCGATGGGGGAAGAGGTGAAAAATAATGACGGACAGTGAGAAGGAAAGTAGGCTTCAACAAGAAGTACCAGGGCAGGACGGACATAGCATGCAGGAGGAAACGAAGAAAAAAGCGCAGGAAAAGGTACAGAAAGAAACCTGCAGTTTTTTGAAGAAGCTTCGCTTTAGAAAAGAAAACTTTCTGGTGCTGGTTTTGCTTGGCGTTTTGCTCCTGGCAGCGGCGTGGCCGATGGAAAAGCAAAGCCGGAGTATAAAGAGCGGCAGTGCCGCATCAGACAGCATTCTGACATTTCTCGACTACGGGGGAAGTACAAGCACAGAAGACATGCGGGAGACTTACGTGGTATCATTGGAGCGTTCTCTGGAAGAGCTGCTTTCAACCATGGAAGGAGTGGGTGAAAGCAAGGTCATGATTACCTTGAAGCCGTCTGCCAAAAGCACCTATTATTCCTCTGTCTCCACAATGGAAATTGAGGGTGTGGTGGTGTGCGCAAAGGGAGCGGCAAACGGGAAAGTGGCAAAAAATATATCTGAAGTGATTCAGGCATTATTTGGACTGGAGGCACATAAAATTAAAATAGCTAAAATGATATAACCAAAAAGGAGACATGGTTTGAAGAATATGGTGAAGAAGAATCAGGTGATGATTACCGCGCTAGCACTGATGATTGCCGTTGCCGGCTATTTGAATTTTGCCGGAAACAGGATTACACAGGAAGAGATTGTGACAACCGGATCGGATACGGTTAAGGCAGCGAAGGTAACCGGAGACGATCCTTTGTATGAGGATATTCAGAGCATGGATTCAGAGCTTGTGCTGGAGGAGGATAATTATCTGGAACAGTCCATGGATGATATTCTGGCAGAGGATATTACGGTGGACGATGGAAGCACGGATCTGGAAGCCGGTTCTGACAGTGTGGAAGAGATCACAGGAGATGTGCCTGGGGAGGCGGTTTTTACCAGCGCGGCAGGCATGGACAGTCTTTCGGGAGCCAAACTTTTAAAGGAACAGACCAGGGCAAAGAGTAAGGAAACCTTCCTTGAAATCATCAACAATACCAATATTGCCGAGGAGCAGAAGCAGGAAGCGATTGACGGAATGATTGCACTCACGGACGTTGCCGAAAAGGAATCTGCCGCAGAAATTCTGCTTGAAGCAAAAGGCTTTGAGGATGTGGTTGTCAGCATCACCGATGACATGGTGGATGTGGTTGTAAATACCGCAGAGCTTACGGAAGCACAGCGTGCACAGATTGAGGATATCGTTGTCCGCAAAACGGGAATGAATCCCGAGGCTATCGTCATCAGTACCCTTGCGCAGCAGTAACCGTTGTTTTGATGAAGTTTTTGGTGCTATAATTTCTAAAATGTGGTATCCTATTACAGAATAATGAAGAAAGAGAGGGATACCCGGTGAAAAGAGTCTTTTTGATTGTTTTAGACAGTGTGGGAATAGGGGCTTTGGAAGACGCCGCGGATTTCGGGGATGTAGGAACGAATACTCTGCGGTCGGCTGCGACAAGTCCCTGTTTTCATATGCCCAATATGAAAAAGCTTGGACTGTTTAATATCGATGGAGTGAAGGACTGGGCAGAACCGGATCCTGCCCCGGCTGGCGTCTATGGACGGATGAAGGAACGCTCGAAAGGAAAGGACACCACGATCGGGCACTGGGAGATTGCCGGTGTCATTTCCGAAAAGCCTTTACCCGTTTATCCTCATGGCTTTCCCGAAAGCGTGCTTTTGGAATTTGAACGGCAGACAAAGAGGGGTGTTTTATGCAATAAACCTTATTCCGGCACGGAAGTAATTAAAGCGTACGGGGATGTGCATATGAAAACCGGGAAGCTGATTGTGTATACGTCTGCAGACAGCGTCTTCCAGATCGCAGCGCATGAAGAGGTGGTTCCGTTAGAGGAGTTGTATGAGGACTGCCGGATTGCACGGAAGATCCTTACCGGGGAACATGGTGTGGGAAGAGTGATTGCCCGTCCCTTTATCGGAAGTAACGGGGAATACGTGAGAACAACGAACCGCCATGACTTTTCTTTAGAACCTCCGAAGGACACGATGCTGGATGTGTTAAAGCGAGCAGGCAAGGATGTGATCGGAGTCGGCAAGATCCATGACATTTTTGCAGGAAGAGGGCTTACCGATTTTGTTTATACGAAGGGCAATGCCGATGGAATCGACAAGACTCTTTTCTATCTGAATCAGGATTTTGAAGGTCTGTGCTTTATTAATCTGGTGGATTTTGACATGCTTTACGGACACCGGAACGATATGGAAGGCTATGCGAAGGCTCTTACGGCTTTCGATGAAGCGCTTCCTGAGATCATGGCAAAGATGCGTGAGGACGACCTTTTCATGATTACGGCCGATCATGGCTGTGATCCGGGGTATACCTGTTCTACCGATCATTCCCGGGAACACACACCGCTTGTCATGTATGGAAAGAACTTAAGTCCCAGAAACCTGGGCACACGAAAGACCTTTGCGGATATCGGAGCCACAGTGCTCCATGAGCTTTCTGTCAAAGGAAATATAGCAGGAGAATCAGTATTATGAGTAATTACGAAAAGGAAATCAACAGAAGAAGAACATTTGCCATTATTTCCCACCCGGATGCCGGTAAGACAACCCTGACCGAAAAATTTCTTTTATACGGAGGAGCAATTAACCTTGCCGGAAGTGTAAAGGGTAAGGCAACCGCAAGACATGCCGTTTCGGACTGGATGGAAATCGAAAAGGAAAGAGGTATTTCCGTAACATCTTCTGTTTTGCAGTTTGAATATGACGAATTCTGCATTAACATTCTGGATACCCCGGGACATCAGGATTTCTCGGAGGACACATACCGTACCCTGATGGCAGCGGACTCTGCTGTCATGGTGATTGATGCATCGAAGGGTGTAGAAGCACAGACCAGAAAGCTGTTTAAGGTCTGCGTGATGCGTAAGATTCCGATTTTTACCTTTATTAATAAAATGGACCGGGATGCCAATGATACGTTTGAACTTCTTGATGAGATCGAGAAGGAGCTTGGCATTGCGACCTGTCCCGTAAACTGGCCGATCGGTTCCGGTAAGCGTTTTAAGGGTGTGTATGACCGCAAAAGGAAATGCGTTATCACCTATTCCGACACCGAAAAGGGAACCAAGGAAGGGGAAACGCTGGAGGTTGCCTTAGATGACCGGGCACATTTGGACAGTGTGATCGGAGAAGAGGCAGCAGGCATTCTGACCGATGAAATTGAGCTGCTTGATGGGGCAAGTGCGGAGTTTGACCTCGATCTGGTACAGGCCGGAGAGCTGACCCCGGTATTTTTCGGATCCGCACTAACGAACTTCGGTGTGGAATTCTTTTTACAGCACTTCCTTGAAATGACGACAACGCCGCTTCCGCGTAAGGCAGACATCGGACTGATTGATCCGGTGAATCATGATTTTTCTGCCTTTGTATTTAAGATTCAGGCGAATATGAATAAGGCACACCGCGACCGTATTGCCTTTATGCGGATCTGTTCCGGCAAATACGATGCCAATATGGAAGTGAAGCATGTACAGGGCGGTAAGGTGCTGCGTTTGTCCCAACCGCAGCAGATTATGGCGAGTGAACGTAAAATCCTGGAGGAAGCTTATGCAGGAGATATTATCGGTGTGTTTGATCCGGGAATTTTCTCTATCGGGGATACCTTATGTATGCCGAAGGAGCAGTTCCGGTATGAAGGCATCCCGACCTTTGCACCGGAGCATTTTGCGAGAGTGCGTCAGGTGGATACCATGAAGCGGAAGCAGTTCGTGAAGGGAATCACCCAGATTGCACAGGAAGGCGCCATCCAGATTTTTCAGGAGTTTAACACCGGTATGGAAGAGATTATTGTCGGTGTCGTTGGCGTCCTGCAGTTCGATGTTTTGAAATATCGTCTCGAGAATGAATATAATGTCGAGATCCGGCTTGAGCCGCTTCCTTATGAGCACATCCGCTGGATTGAAAATAAAGATCTGGATCTGACGAAGCTTGTCGGAACCTCTGATATGAAGAAGATCAAGGATCTGAAAGGGAATCCATTGTTACTCTTTGTCAACGCATGGAGCGTGGGAATGACACTGGATCGGAATGAAGGACTGGTGTTATCTGAATTTGGACGAAACTAAATGAAGGATCGAAACAGAAAACTCTTACGGGGATTCCTGACCGCAGGGCTGCTTGCCGCCACACTTTTGCTTAATGGATGCAGCTATGAGGAATTTGTCCGGGATTTAAGGGATTATTTACAACTGAATAATGAAGAACAGGTGCTGTTAAAGGATGAGGATTCCGAAGCGGTTTCTGCAAGAGAACTGGAGGACGTGGAACAAGCGCCGGTCGAAGTGGTCGATGGACTGAAAGCAGAGCAGACACAGTCCTTTCATTATAAGCGGCTTTCAGAATCGGAACAGAGGCTTTATGGAGAGATTCTTTATATTCTGCAGGAACGTCTGGAGGATATCCAGATTTCCACGACCGATTCTGAAGAGGTAGAGAAGGTTTTCCAGTGTGTCTTAAATGATCATCCGGAGATCTTTTATGTGGACGGATATACGCTTACCCGGTATGCGCTCGGTGAGGAGCTCAAAATGGTTACCTTGTCCGGAACCTACAGCATGACGCAGGAAACGATCGAAGCAAAGAAGCAGTTTATTGATAGTTATGTAAACCAATGCTTTGCATCCCTCCCAACGGGAGAGGGTTCGCAATATGCGATTGCCCGGTACATTTATGAATACCTGATCGAGAATACCGAGTATGATGCCGATGCCCCGGATAACCAGAATATCTGCTCCGTATTTATTTCGCATCGGAGCGTCTGTCAGGGCTATGCCAAGGCAACCCAGTACCTGCTGCAAAAGGCAGGCATTGAAGCAACCCTCATTATGGGAACAGTGCAGAATGGGGAAGGACATGCCTGGAATCTTGTGAATCTGGATGGCGAGAACTATTTTATGGATACCACATGGGGAGATGCGTCCTATCAGATGACAGAAGGAAGCATCCGGAATGAGGGAAGTCTGCCGCCGATTAACTATGATTATCTGTGTGTCACAACGGAGCAGTTATCGAAGACCCACACGATTGAAGAGGTGGTTCCCATTCCCATATGTACGGCGATGACCGATAATTATTATGTAAGGGAAGGACTGTATTTCACAGAGCTTTCCAAAGACCGGATTGCGGATGTATTTGCAAGGGCGTATGAGGAGCAGAGCAGCTATGTAACCTTAAAGTGCAGCAGCCGAGAGGTCTATGAGGAGATCCGGAGATTCCTCATTGAGGAGCAGGGGATTTTCGAGTTCCTGAATCCGGATGCCGGAACGGTTTCCTATGCCGAAAACGTGGAACAATTAGATTTGAGCTTCTGGTTGTAAAATAACGGAAATTTTGCTATGATAAAAGATAATGGTAACTATTCAGATAATGTAGTTCATATATGACAGGATTAAGAAAGGACTAAGCATGATGGAAAAGAAGATGGAAAATAACAACTATGTGTTGGAAGAGGATATTAATTTAGGAACTGTTAAAATTGCCGATGATGTGGTTGCCATGATCGCAGGACTTGCATGCATGGAGGTCGAAGGCGTAGGTGCCATGGCAGGCAATGTCGGAAACGAGCTGCTTGACAAGGTAGGTGTGAAGAGCAGCCTCACCAAGGGTGTTAAGGTTTATGTAACAGGCAAGAAGGTAAAAACAGACGTGGCTCTCCTTGTAGAGTATGGTCATAACATTCCGGCGGTTTCTCAGAAGGTGCAGGAGAGAGTAAAATCTGCCATTGAAAACATGACCGGCCTTGAAGTGACCGATGTCAATGTCCGTATTGCCGGAGTGAACGTACAGAACAAGTAAGTT
The DNA here is from genome assembly GCA_963650485.1 of Bacteroidaceae bacterium. GTDB lineage: Bacteria > Bacillota > Clostridia > Lachnospirales > Lachnospiraceae > Suilimivivens. The sequence goes on along the minus strand of CAVJLN010000008.1, from coordinate 26,563 downwards.
AGAATAACATACAATAGGACGAATCATATGAGTAGAAGAGAATTGCGGGAACAGCTTTTCAAACTGTTGTTCCGTATTGAATTTAATGCTGAGGAAGAGCTGCCGCAGCAGGAAGAGTTCTTCTTGGAGGAAGAAGAAATTGTCAGGGAGAACGACCGGAAACAGTTGGATGCGAAGTTTCACAACATTTTAGAAAAGCTCACAGACATCGACCGTGAACTGAATGAAAAGGTAAGTGGCTGGGATACCAGCCGTATGGGGAAGGTGGATCTAACCATTTTACGTCTGGCGGTTTACGAGATCGAATACGATGAAGATATTCCAACCGGTGTGGCAATTAACGAAGCAGTAGAGCTTGCGAAGAAATTCGGACAGGATTCTTCCGCTTCCTTTGTAAACGGTGTACTGGCGAAATTCGCATAGAAGGTAATGAAATGCAGAATGTGTATACAGTCGGACAGATCAATTCCTATATCAGACGGATGTTTGCGGAGGATTTCCTACTGCAGGATCTGAACATCAAGGGAGAGGTAAGTAATTGCAAATACCATTCTTCCGGACATATTTATTTTACACTTAAGGATATGAAAGGAACGATTTCCTGTGTGATGTTTGCAGGGAACCGTTCCGGTCTTTCTTTTCGGATGACGGAAGGAATGCAGGTCATTGTGCGGGGAACCGTGGACGTCTATGAACGGGACGGAAAGTATCAGGTCTATGCAAAGAGGATTACCTTAGATGGAGAAGGAGAGCTGTTTGAGCGTTTCCAACGCTTGAAAGAAGAACTCTTGGAACGTGGAATGTTCGCGCCGGAATATAAGAAGCAGATTCCGAAATATATTCGGACGCTGGGAGTTGTTACCGCCTCAACCGGTGCGGCTGTCCGGGACATCATCAACATTACCCGCAGGAGAAATCCGTATGTGCAGATTCTGCTGTACCCGGCCATCGTGCAGGGAGAAGAAGCAGCTGACAGCATTGTTCGTGGAATCCATATGCTAGAGCAGCAGAAGGTTGATGTGATGATCGTCGGCCGGGGCGGCGGCTCGATCGAGGATCTGTGGGCATTTAATGAGGAGAAGGTGGCGCAGGCAGTATTTGACTGCGAGGTTCCCATTATTTCCGCGGTCGGACATGAAACCGATACAACGATTATTGATTACGTGGCAGATCTGCGGGCACCGACTCCATCCGCCGCGGCAGAGCTTGCAGTATATGACTTTTCCAGAATCGAACAGGAGCTTCAGGCTGCAAAAGATACCATGAACCGGCAGATCCTGCGGAAGATTTCCATGCGGCGAACTGAATTAAAGGCACTTGCTTCTCAGTTGAAAAGCAGCAGTCCCATGGGGAAGATCCGCGAAAAGAAAACCTATGTCCTGCAATTAGAGGATCACCTGCAGGGAGCCATGAAAAGGAAGCTCGATAGAAAACGCCATCAGCTTGCCCTATATATTGAACGCTTAAAGGGACTTTCTCCACTGGATAAGCTCAATCAGGGGTATTCCTATGTGGCGGACGGGAAGGGCAGAACCGTTACCGGGATTCAGAAGGTGCAGATCGGAGATCCGATTCAGGTTTATGTAAAGGATGGAAGGATTGATGCTGCGGTAACTGCGGTGATCCCACTTGATTTAAACAGAGAATCCCCATAAAGGAAGCATATGAGTATGGCAGCTCGGGGAGAAGGATAGAAAATGGGAAAAGAAGAAAAAGAACAGAAGGAAGCATTTTCTCTGGAAAAGGCTTTTGAGCAGCTTGAAGAAGCGATAGAACAACTGGAACAGGAGGATGTCTCTTTGGAGGAATCCTTTGAAATTTATCAGTCGGGGATGAAATTGCTGAAGAAATGCAACGAGTCCATTGACCGTGTGGAGAAGCAGGTGCTTGTGCTGCAGGAGGATGGAACGACCTATGAGCTTTCATGAAGAATTAGAAACAAAAACAAAACAGGCAGAAGAAATTTTACAGAAATATCTTCCGGCAAAGGAAGAGGCTTATCAGAAGACGGTTATGGATGCCATGTGCTACAGTGCCATGGCAGGAGGAAAGCGGTTACGTCCCGTTCTGATGAAGGAGAGTTTTACCCTTTTCGGTGGAAAAGGAGAAGTCATCTGGCCATTTATGGCGGCTCTGGAAATGATCCACAATTATTCCCTGGTACATGACGATCTTCCGGCAATGGATAATGACGAATACCGGAGAGGCAAGCTGACCACCTGGAAGGTATACGGTGAATGTATGGCAATTCTGGCAGGTGACGGGTTATTGAATCTTGCATTTGAAACTGCATCCCAGGCCTTTCAGATTCTGGAAGAGGAGTCTTTCACTGCTCCAGCACAGCAGTTAAAGAACTACAGGGCCGTTGGAAAGGCCATGCAGATTCTTTCGAAGAAAGCCGGGATCTACGGTATGATCGGTGGGCAGACTGCGGATATCGAAGCAGAGGGCAGAACCGATCTGACCGAGGATTCTTTATTATTTATTCACGAACATAAAACAGCAGCGCTGATAGAGTGTGCCATGATGATCGGAGCGGCACTTGCAGGGGCTTCGCAGACGGATATCGAGAAGATGGAACGGGCTGCCTCCAACATCGGCATCGCATTTCAGATACAGGATGATATTCTGGATATTACCAGTACGACAGAGGTTTTAGGTAAGCCGGTAGGAAGTGATGAAAAGAATCACAAGCTGACCTATGTAACACTTCACGGCATCGAAGAATCGAAGCAGCAGGTGAAGGAGCTTTCGGAGGAAGCGGTAGAGATCCTTAAGTCCTTTGAAACGAAGAATGAGTTTTTGGTAGAGCTGGTAGAACAGCTGGTAAATCGGGAAAAATAGAGAAAAGCAGGGAAAACGATGATACTTGAGAAAATTAAGAACGCAAATGATATTAAGAATATCCCTCCGGAGAGTTATGATGCTCTGGCAGAAGAAATCCGGGAGTTTTTAATTCAAAGTATTTCCAAAACCGGGGGACATCTGGCGTCCAATTTAGGAGCAGTGGAGCTGACAATGGCACTGCATCTTTTTTTAAATCTGCCGGAGGATAAGATTATCTGGGATGTAGGACATCAGTCTTATACCCACAAGCTTTTGACAGGAAGAAAGGAAGGCTTTGAAAAGCTTCGTAAATTTGGTGGCATGAGCGGCTTTCCGAAAACGAAGGAGAGTGACTGTGACTGCTTTAATACCGGACACAGCTCAACCTCGATTTCCGCAGGCTTAGGTCTTGTGAAGGCCAGAGATTTAAAGGGTGAAAATAATACGATTGTTGCTGTCATCGGGGATGGCTCCCTGACGGGCGGTATGGCATATGAAGCATTGAATAATGCGGCAAAGCTGGAAACAAATTACATCATTGTCTTAAACGACAACAATATGTCGATTTCTGAAAATGTCGGTGGAATGTCGAAGTATTTAAACAGTGTACGTACTGCAGACAGCTATCTGAATCTAAGAGACGGTGTTTATAACACGATTATGGATATGCCGAACGGAGATAAGGTTGCGAATAAGATCCGCCGGTTTAAGAATATGTTTAAGCAGATGGTGGTTCCTGGTATGCTGTTTGAGGATATGGGAATCACATACTTGGGGCCGGTAGATGGTCATGATGTCAACGCACTGGTGCGCACCTTCCAGGAAGCCAGAAGAATACGTAAAGCGGTCATAGTTCATGTGATTACGGATAAGGGCAGAGGCTTTACACCGGCAGAGCGTCATCCGGCAAGATTTCATGGAACAGAGCCGTTCGATGTGGAAACCGGACTTCCGTTAAAAGCACGTACGGCGGCAAATTATACCGATATCTTTTCCACGGTGATGTTAAAGCTGGCTTCCCGAGATGAGCGTGTGGTAGCCATTACAGCAGCCATGCCGGATGGAACCGGATTAAAGCGTTTCCGGAACGTCTATCCGGATCGGTTTTTTGATGTGGGAATAGCTGAAGAGCATGCCGTTACGTTTGCAGCAGGACTTGCAGCAGGCGGCATGAAACCGATTGTGGCAATTTATTCTTCCTTCCTGCAAAGAGCCTACGACCAGATTCTGCATGATGTTTGTTTACAGAATCTGCCGGTGGTATTTGCCATTGACCGTGCGGGGCTTGTGGGAAGTGACGGTGAGACGCATCAGGGGATTTTTGACCTGTCGTACTTATCCTCGATTCCGAATATGCATATTATGGCTCCGAAGAATAAATGGGAGCTTTCCGATATGATGAAATACGCCCTTGCGATGGAGGCTCCGGTGGCTGTGCGTTATCCGCGTGGCGAAGCATACTCAGGGTTAAAGGAATTCCGGGCACCGATCGAGCTTGGCAAGGCAGAGCTGCTTTATGCAGAGGGCGAGGTGTGCCTGCTTGCGGTAGGCAGCATGGTGGTTACCGCGCTTGCTGTCCGGGAACTGTTAAAGGAATATGATATTGACTGCAGCATCGTGAATGCGCGGTTTGTAAAGCCGATTGATGAAAAAGCGGTAGAATGGGCTGCAAGAAATCACCGCATGGTGGTTACCATGGAAGAGAATGTGGCAAGCGGCGGCTTCGGTGAGAAGGTGCGTGAATACTTTGACACGCTGGAAAACGAAAGCGTGCTGCTGAATGTAGCGCTTCCCGATGACTTTGTGGAACATGGAAATGTGGATCTGCTCAAGCATGAAACCGGAATTGATGCAGAATCCATTACTTCGAGAATACGGAAAGAGATGGTTGATCTTTTATGAAAGAACGACTGGATGTGCTTCTTATAAAGAAGGGCCTGGCTCCTTCAAGGGAAAAGGCCAAGGCAGTCATCATGGCCGGAAGCGTCTATGTGGATGGACAAAAGGAAGACAAGGCAGGTTCTGTCTTTGACGAAGAAAGTGCACAGATTGAGGTAAGAGGACATGCACTGCCCTATGTGAGCCGGGGAGGGCTGAAGCTGGAAAAGGCGCTTAAGATCTTCCCGATCACACTAACCGATAAGATCTGTATGGATATCGGAGCTTCGACAGGAGGCTTTACCGATTGTATGTTACAGAACGGAGCCGCGAAGGTGTATTCCGTGGATGTGGGCTACGGACAGCTGGACTGGAAATTACGTCAGGACGAACGGGTTGTCTGCATGGAAAAGACCAATTTCCGCTATATGACACCGGAGGATATTTCGGATGTACTTGATTTTGCATCGGTCGATGTGTCCTTTATTTCTTTAGATAAAATTCTGACGCCTGCGTATGCATTATTAAAGGAGCAGGGAGAAATGGTGGCGCTCATTAAGCCACAGTTTGAAGCCGGCAGGGAAAAGGTTGGAAAGAAAGGCGTTGTGCGGGATCCGAAGGTGCATGAGGAGGTAATTGCAAAGATTGTCCGTCATGCAGATGAGGTTTCCTTTGAAGTACTGGATCTGTCCTATTCTCCGATCCGCGGACCGGAAGGCAATATTGAGTATCTCATTCATTTGAAGAAGAATCCGGAACGGATGGTTTATCCGGAGATTCTGGAAGTTTTTGATAAGAAAATCAAAGAAATTGTGAAAGAAGCACATTTGGATTTGGAGAAATAGTGAAAAACTTTATTATAATTACGAATCGGACAAAGGATAAAGATCTGCAGGTGACGAACCGGATCCGGGATTACCTGACGTCACATGGGGCAGAATGTATCGTAGAAGAGGAGCTTCCCGAAGAAGGAAGCAGTTATACACAGGCCGGATGCGTTCCAGAAGATACCGAATGTGCCATTGTATTAGGCGGGGACGGAACGATGCTGCAGGCGGCAATCGATCTCATTGATACGGAGATTCCGCTCGTTGGAATTAACCTTGGAACTCTTGGATTTCTTTCAGAGGTCAACCGGAATGATCTGGAAGCTTCTCTTGACCAGCTGCTTTCGGATCACTTTGAAATTGAACAGCGGATGATGCTTTCCGGATCGGTTTATTCCGGTACGAAGCGGAAGGAAACCTTTCAGGCATTAAATGATATTGTCATTACAAGAAGAGGATCCTTGCAGATCAATTCCTATAATATTTTTGTAAATGAAAAGCATCTGCACTGTTATCACGCAGATGGAATTCTGGTTGCAACACCAACCGGCTCTACCGGCTACAGCCTGTCGGCGGGCGGACCGATTGTGAATCCCTGTGCAAAGCTGATGGTACTTACACCGATCTGTCCGCATTCTATGCAGAACCGGAGCATTGTATTTTCTGCGGAGGATCAGATACGGATTGAAGTGGAGGAGCGCAGGAAGCCGGTTCCGGCAGGCGGAATCGAAGTGATTTTTGATGGGGGACACCAGATTACACTTGAGGCAGGAGACCGGGTAGAAATCGTACAGTCTGAGAAAACAACAGGCATTATTAAGCTGCATAAAGAAAGTTTTCTTGAAATATTAAATAAGAAATTGGGTGAATTCTAGAAAGGTACGGGGTTATGAAGAAAAACAGACATCAGAAGCTGAAGGAACTGGTGGAGCAGTACGAGATTGAAACGCAGGATGAGCTGGCAGAGAAGCTGAAGGAAGCCGGCTTTGATGTGACTCAGGCGACTGTTTCCAGAGACATTCGGGAGTTGAAGCTTACGAAGGTTCCGACGGGTAATGGCAGACAGAAATACACGATTCTGGTACATAGCGATCATTACTTAAGCGACAAGTATATCCGGGTATTGAAGGATGGGTATGTTTCCATGGATGTTGCACAGAATATCCTTGTGGTGAAAACCGTATCCGGTATGGCGATGGCCGTTGCGGCAGCCATTGATGCCATGAAGCTTAAGGAGATCGTTGGTTGTATCGCAGGCGATGATACGATTATGCTGGTGCTGCACAATGAAGCGGATGCCATAAAGACCATGGAGAATATCAAAGAAGCTATGGAAAATTAAGATAGAACCAACCTATTATGCGCTTTGAGAGAAGGAGCATAGGAGGAAAAGCAATGCTTGAAAATTTACACGTAAAAAATCTGGCACTGATCGAAGAACAGGAGATTACCTTTACGAAAGGGTTAAATATCCTTACGGGTGAGACCGGTGCCGGTAAATCCATTGTACTGGGTTCCATTCATCTGGCACTTGGTGCAAAGGCAGATAAAGACAGCATCCGGAGCGGGGCAGATTATGCCCTCATTGAACTTCTGTTTTCCTTAAATGACATTCAGAAAAAGCAGATCGAAGAGATGGGGCTTCCGATGGAGAATGACGGAACACTGCTTTTGCAGCGGAAGCTTATGCCGGGCAAGAGCATCTGCCGGATCAATGGCGAAACGGTGAGTGTCAGCCAGCTAAAAGAGCTTTCCGGGTGTCTCATGGACATGTACGGACAGCATGAGCACCAGACGCTGTTAAAGCCGTTATCTTACGGAAGAATGCTGGATCAGTATATTGGATCACAGGCTTTTAAGTGTAAGGAAACACTCAGGGAAGAATTACGACAGTATCAGGAGCTGAAACAGCAGCTTGATGAACAGGATATGAATGAAGAGATGCGGAAACGGGAGGCAGATCTTCTTTCCTTTGAAGTAAATGAAATTGAAACCGCTTCCCTGCAAAAGGGTGAGGATGAAGAACTTGAAAAGCAGTACCAGAAGCTGACTCACGCAAGACGTATCCAAGAGGCCGTGACAGGCGCTTATATCATGACCGGTTACGAGGAAGAGGAAAGTGCCGGCAATGCACTGGGACGAGCAATGCGGGAGCTTAAGAATGTGCAGAATCTGGATGAGGAGCTGGATGCTCTTAGTGGACAGTTATCTGAAATCGACAGTCTGCTCAATGATTTTAACCGTGCTCTTTCCGAGTACAGCGACAGCCTGAATTTCGAAGAAGAAGAGTTTGCAGCGGTGGAAGAACGCCTGAATCTCATCAACCATCTGAAAAGCAAATACGGAAATACCGTTGCGGATATTCTTACTTCTTATGAGCAGAAGCAGGAAAAGCTCGAACAGCTTGGCAATTATGAATTTTATATAGAACAGCTAAAGCAGCAGATCGAAGATAAGAAGCTGCATATTCTGGAAATTTGTGAAACACTTTCCGGATTACGGAAAGAGGCGGCAGAACCGTTAAGCCGAAGGTTAAAGGCAGCGATGATTGACCTGAACTTTATGGACGTTCAGTTTGACATCGAAGTAACCTCCGATCCGGATCATTTTCATGCAGATGGGTATGATAAGATCGAGTTTTTGATTTCGGTAAATCCAGGTGAAGCCATGCGGCCGATCTGGCAGGTGGCAAGCGGTGGTGAATTATCACGGATCATGCTTGCATTTAAGACTGTATTTGCCGATAAAGAAGATACCGCGACCTTGATTTTTGATGAAATTGACACCGGAATCAGCGGCAAGACCGCATGGAAGGTTTCCGAAAAAATGGGACAGCTTTCCAGGGACAAACAGATCATCTGCATCACCCATCTGCCACAGATTGCAGCCATGGCAGATACCCATTTTTTGATTGAAAAATCCGTAAAAGAAAACAGGACGGTCACCGATCTTACGAAGCTTTCCGAGGAAGCTTCTTTAAAGGAGCTTGCGCGTCTCTTAGGAAGTGAAGAAGTGAGTGAAGCCGCGATCTCTAATGCAAAGGAGATGAAAATAACGGCGCAGAAAGCCAAAGAATCTGTCTCATAATTGGAAGGATTTGTCCGCGTAAAAATAGAATAACCGAACATACTAAGAAAGAACACATTTCATTTTAATGTGTTCTTTTATTGTGCAGAGCACTTAGTGAATCCGAGCCGAATGCGAAGGATGAACTTAGTGCGAACCATACCTGTGCACTTTATGAGAGCGAGCGTGAGTGAAGCACGAATTTAGTGCAGCAGGTAGTGTAGAGCATGAGCAAGTCGAAGACATAGCTTGAGGTTAGTGCGAGCCAGTAAGGAGGGATCTATGCCGGACAATGATTTAGAGATAGAAAACAGAATATACAGACTTCGGATCACCAGATACCGGCGGTTTCTCTTTCTGTTACTGGGATCCGGAGTTCTGGCGGTATTGCTTACCGGTTATTTATTGATCTGGAACCGCGTGCCGTCTACGATTATGATGAAAGCCGGAGTAGATCAGAAGCTTCAGCTGTATGTGCCGGTTTCGGGAGAACTGTATAAGGAAGCGGTGGAGACAAGCGGAACCATCGGAAAACAGAGAAAACCAGAGGGGAAAAGCCGAAAAGGTCTGCAGATCGACCTTAAGAAAACGGTGACATTAAAAGCAAAACAGGTGAACAGTTATCGTATGGATCTAAAGCTGTTTGGGGTAGTTCCTTTTAAGAATGTGAATGTTGAGGTGATTCCGGATGTGATGCTGAAGCCTGTGGGAATTCCGATCGGTATTTACGTAGAAACTAACGGAATTCTGGTGGTTGGTGTGGGGAGCTACGAGAATGAAACCGGGCAGATGTGCGCACCGGCTAAAAATATTTTGCAGGCTGGCGATTACATCCTGGAAATGAATGATGAAAAGGTGGAAAGCAAGGCAGAATTGATGGATTATGTGATGCACTGTGAAGGACAGCCGCTTGTTTTAAAAATCCGCAGGGGTGAAAATGAACTTCCGGTCCGTATTGAACCGCAGGCCGATCAGGGCGGCGAGTATAAGCTGGGTATCTGGGTGAGAGATAACGCACAGGGAGTCGGAACCATGACTTATGTGGATGAACAGGGTCATTTCGGCGCACTGGGACACGGAATCAATGATGTGGATACGAGTACACTCATGGATCTGGGAGAAGGAAAGCTGTATCACACGGAGATTATCGGAATTACCAGAGGAAGCAGCGGAAGTCCGGGAGAACTGACAGGATTTATTGAATATGATGACCGGAATGTTATGGGACGGATTTCGGAGAATACGTTGAGGGGAATTTTTGGAGATTGTTCACTGGAATTTTTTGAGGAAAATCCGAATGAATATATGGAGCTCTGTCTGAAACAGGATATTAAGAAAGGCCCGGCACAGATTATCTGCTCACTCGGAGGTGAGCTTAAGCGGTACGACATTGAAATTCTGGACATCAATCTCGAAAATGACAATGTGAATCGTGGAATTGTCCTGCAGGTAACCGATAAAGAACTCCTGGCTGCCACCGGAGGAATTGTTCAGGGCATGAGTGGAAGCCCGATCATCCAGGAAGGAAAACTGGTTGGCGCAGTCACCCATGTACTTGTCCGCGATGCCACCAGAGGATATGGAATCTTTATTGAGGAGATGCTGGAACATGATTAGGAAACAAACCATAGTTTTTGAAATAAAGAGTATTGCTTGATGCGATATATTTCAAAAACGGAGTGACTTTTTGAAATAATAGTATTATGCTAAGTGTAGTTATTTCAAAAGGGGCGAAAAGGCATGAAGCGTGCAGGAAACAACTAATGCTGCAAGAAACAGAGTGTTTGCATACGAAGCGTATCTGGCGATATTGAGGAAGGATACTTAAGAGTTTATTGACTATAAAAAGACAACAAGGAGAAATCAAATGCGATACCCGGAATTTTTGAAAGAACATGGAACCATCGGCTTTGTGGCACCTTCGTTTGGCTGTGCCGTTGAACCGTATCATACCTGCTTTGACAGTGCACTACAGAAGCTTCATGATCGCGGATTTGTTACGGAGCTTGGACCGAACTGTTACGAAGGAAGCGGCATCGGAATCAGCAATACTCCGCAGAGGTGTGCCGAAGAACTGATGGAATACTACGAGAAGAAGAGTAACGAGATTCTGATTTCCTGCGGTGGCGGGGAGCTGATGTGTACCATTCTGCCTTATATGGATTTTGAACGGGTCAGAAAAGCAGATCCCAAATGGTATATGGGATATTCTGACAACACGAACTTTACCTTTTTGTTGACGACGCTCTGTGATGTGGCTGCCCTGTACGGACCCTGTGCAGCTTCCTTTGGCATGGAACCATATCATGAAAGTCTGGAGGATGCCCTTGCTGTTTTGCAGGGAAAGAAGAAGGAGATTCACAGTTATCCTTTCTGGGAAAAAGAGAAGAATAAGGATAAAGAGCATCCCCTGCTTCCTTATCACTGTACAGAACCTTCCGCTCTCAGGGGATACGATATTCCCGAAAGGAATGGCATAGCTTTTTCTAACCATGCTGAATCAGAGATAAAAAATACAATTTTATCAGAAAAATTATCAGATGAAAATCTGCTGCAAAAAAATACGACAATAGGAAGGTATGAAGAAACGGATTCTATCCGAATGAAGGGACGGCTTCTGGGAGGCTGCATGGATTGCTTGCAGCTCCTTGCCGGCACACCATATGATAAGGTAAAGGAATTTAATGAAACCTATGGGAAGGATGGAATCATCTGGTTCCTCGAATCCTGTGATCTCAATGTGTTTGATATCCGGAGAGCCATGTGGCAGATGGATCAGGCGGGCTGGTTTTCAAATACGGCAGGCTTTCTGATCGGACGCCCGCTGTGCTTCGGGGAAGAAATGATGGGAATGGATCAGTATCGTGCCATTTTATCTACCACAGAAAAGTACAAGGTTCCGGTCATCATGGATGCAGATCTGGGGCATTTGCCACCGGCTATGCCGATTGTGAATGGGGCGCTCTCAGAGATTATCTATGGACAGAAGCAGCTTTTCGTCCGGTATGAATACAAATAACGAATAAAATCGTGCGATAACTTACAGTTGCACTCGAAAATCCTGTTTCCTATAATGTTTTTATCGGGAATTGCCAGAGCTTGTGTTAACTGATGGAGAAATCCGTCAGGAAACCTCCTCTGAAGAAGGAAAAGGAGAATTTTATGCAGCAAATTGAGTTATCCGCAGGAAAAGACACGGAAAGTGTCTATCAGCTCATTGGGAGTCTGATGCAAAACAACAGAGAATTTCAGGTGGTCATTACCGTACCGTCCATAAAGGGAGAAGAAGAAAGTAATCTGAATTTACCGAAAATAAATACCATTGCAGCATGGGAAGAGAAAAGCTTTGATTTAGAGCAGGATGTGACCGATATGATCCATGAAATCGGTGTTCCGGCACATATTAAAGGCTATCAGTATCTGCGCGAGGCCATTATGATGTCCGTGAATGATTCGGAAATGATGGGTTCCATCACGAAGATTCTGTATCCGACCATTGCAAAAAGGTACCAGACAACGTCAAGCCGTGTGGAACGAGCCATCCGTCATGCAATTGAAGTGGCATGGAACCGTGGAAGAATGGAAACCCTGGATGACATGTTCGGCTATACGATTAATACAGGGAAAGGAAAACCGACCAATTCGGAGTTCATCGCACTCATTGCAGATAAAATCCGGTTGAAGTACCGTTGAGTAAGATTTCCTAAAATACGACTTGCATAAAATGCGACTGCGAAAATTTCTGCTTTTATTGATGGTAAGGATGTTGTATAATTATTAATAGCTATTCAGTACAGGCCGAAGCATTTGCTGCTGAGACCGTAAGAACGTGATTCAGTAATGTAAAATCCCATCGGCGAAGCCGATCTGGAATGGATTTTGCATCGTAACTGTGAAGGTACTGAACAGTTACAATTATTGTTAATAATGGATAGTGGGAGGTTCGTGATGAAAAAAATTCTTTTTGTCGCATCAGAAGGTGTTCCATTTATTAAAACGGGTGGATTGGCAGATGTTGTCGGATCATTGCCGAAGTGCATTGACAAGCAGTATTTTGACGTGCGCGTGATACTTCCGAAATACACCTGCATGAAGCAGGAGATGAAGGATAAGCTCACCTATGTCACCCATTTTTATATGGACTTTCATTGGAAAAACGAATATGTGGGAATACTTACCGCGGAAGTGGATGGTGTAAAGTACTATTTCATTGATAATGAAATGTATTTTGGAGGCTTTAAGCCGTATGGGGACAATGCCTTATACGAGATTGAGAAGTTTGCATTTTTCTCTAAAGCTGCATTATCCATTCTGCCGATTATTGATTTTAAACCGGATCTGATTCACTGCCACGACTGGCAGACGGGTCTGATTCCGGTATACTTAAAGGAGCGTTTCCAAGGAAATGAATTCTACTGGGGTATCAAGACGGTTATGACCATTCACAATCTCAAGTTCCAGGGGAAATGGGGCATTGATGATGTGAAGGATATCACCGGACTTCCGGATTATTTCTTTACACCGGATAAGCTGGAATCTTATAAGGATGCGAATCTGTTAAAGGGCGGTATCGTCTATGCGGATGCCATCACAACCGTAAGTGAGACTTATGCCGAAGAGATTAAGACGGAATTCTATGGAGAACATCTGGATGGTCTGCTCCGCGCAAGAAGCAAGGACCTGCGTGGAATTGTGAACGGCATTGACTATGACGATTTCAATCCGGAAACGGATAAGAACATTCCGTACCCTTATAATGCAGTGAACTTCCGTAAGGAGAAGGTAAAGAACAAGAGAGCACTACAGGAAGAGCTTGGTCTTGATAAGGATGATAAGAAGATGATGATTGGTATTGTTTCACGGCTTACCGATCAGAAAGGTTTCGATCTGATTGCCTATGTGATGGATGAGCTTTGTCAGGATGAGGTGCAGATTGTGGTATTGGGTACAGGAGAAGAACGGTACGAGAACATGTTCCGTCACTTTGACTGGAAGTACAACAACAAGGTATCTGCGAATATTTACTATTCCGATCAGTTGTCGCACAAGATTTATGCAGCGGCAGATGCATTCCTGATGCCGTCCCTGTTTGAACCCTGTGGCTTAAGCCAGTTAATGAGTTTACGTTACGGAACCATTCCGATTGTCCGTGAAACAGGCGGACTTAAGGATACCGTAGAACCGTATAATGAATATGAAAGTAAGGGAACCGGTTTTTCCTTTACGAATTATAATGCGCATGAGATGCTATCGACCATCCGCTATGCAGAGAAGATCTACTACGATAAGAAGCGTGAGTGGAATAAGATGGTGGATCGTGCCATGGCAGCCGATTTCTCCTGGCATGTATCCGCACAGAAGTATCAGGAGATGTACGACTGGCTGATTGGATAGAAAGATTTTTATAACCTTATATAGAAAAGGAAAAGAAATGTAAACCATGTCATAAAAACAAGTTGACAATCATCTTTTGCCATGCTATTCTGACAAAGGCTAAAGGATAGCCGGAAAGGTATGGTTTTATAAGATGACAAATAAATTTAAGACACTTGACATGGTTTACATTGCTGTATTCGCAGTATTAATTGCGATCTGTTCCTGGATTTCCATTCCGACAACAGTTCCTTTTACCCTTCAGACCTTTGCTGTATTTCTTGCAGTAGGGGTGCTTGGTGGTAAGAGAGGAAGCCTTTCGGTACTGATTTATATTCTGCTTGGTGCAGTCGGGATTCCGGTATTTGCCGGCTTCTCCGGTGGATTTGGAATCCTGCTTGGACAGACCGGAGGTTATATTGTCGGTTTTTTATTCTCAGCATTATTAATGTGGCTGATGGAAGCACTTCTTGGAAAAAAGATCTGGGTGCTGGGCTTATCCATGGTACTTGGCCTCATGGTGTGCTATGCGATCGGAACCGTATGGTTTATGGTGGTATATGCCGGAAATGCAGGTGCAGTAGGACTTGCAACTGTACTTGGCTGGTGTGTTATTCCTTTCATCATCCCGGATCTGATTAAGATTGCACTGGCACTTGTTTTAAGCAAGAGACTTGGTAAAATTCTGAAGCTGAATGAGAACTAAGATGAAAGAATCGAAAGTTTTATATCACATCCGGCCGCATCATGGGATGTGCCTTTATTTCTTCGAAGGGAAGGGATACAGTAACACCTTTTCCGAGTATATGGCGCAGGTCAAGGAAGCACTTCTTCAAAATAACGGAGAGGATTTGATTGAGCTGGTAACACGGACGGATGACATCTGCGACGCCTGCCCTCACAACCGGAACGGGAACTGTGAGACCTATGGAAAGGTGAATGCTTATGATGCCGGCGTGCTGGCGTATTGTGGTCTGGAAAGTGGTCAGAGAATCACATTCCATGAACTGGAGACTCTGGTGGAAACAAGAATCCTCCAAGCAGGAAATGGCAGAAAAATCTGCGGAGACTGTGAATGGGGCAGTATATGCCATAAAGAGTGATTAGGAAGAACAACATGATATGGACAGGGAGTGAGCAGTAAATGTTCACTTCCTGTTTTTGCCTTACAGTGAGTAATGCTGTGCGATAAAACAGGTTGACGGTTTGACCCCTAAAACGTATAATAAGCTTGTAAATTTTGGGAGCGTTAAACGAATGCCGAATAACAAGAAAAAAGATGGACTGATTATGCAGGCGGGGATTCTGGCCGTAGCCGGAATCATTGTCCGCATCATCGGGCTTTTGTATAATACACCTTTAACGAATATTATCGGAGATGAAGGTTTTGGATACTACAGCAATGCTTACACGGCATACAGTATCGTCCTTCTGATTTCTTCCTATAGTATTCCGTCAGCCGTATCGAAGGTCATCGCACAGAAGCTCGCCAAAAGAGAATATCGGAATGCACACCGGATTTTTCAGTATGCATTGATTTATGTGCTGGTAGTTGGTGGAATTGCCAGCTTATTTGTGTTTTTCTTTGCTTCATTCATGGTGGATCTCGCAGGTTCGGTACTGCCTCTTCGAATTCTTGCACCGACGATATTTTTTAGTGGTATCCTTGGTGTATTCCGCGGATATTTTCAGGCACACAAGTCCATGGTTCAGACATCTGTTTCCCAGATCCTGGAGCAGGTAGTGAATGCCGGAGT
Organism: Bacteroidaceae bacterium; assembly: GCA_963650485.1. Lineage (GTDB taxonomy): Bacteria > Bacillota > Clostridia > Lachnospirales > Lachnospiraceae > Suilimivivens. The sequence goes on along the minus strand of CAVJLN010000008.1, from coordinate 10,836 downwards.
AAGTGTACTGATGGCCTATCTGCTTGTTGATCTTACAACAGGAGAAAGTGAGACAACACGTGCTTCGTACGGTGCGGCCGGAGGTACAATTGGTACTGGAGCCGGCGTCCTTTTTGCTCTGTTGTTTATGATGGGCGTATATGCCCTGAATAAGGGCATGATTCATCGGCAGATCGACCGGGATAAGACGGTTCATGAGGATTCCCGCAAAGAAATTTTCAAGATGATTATTATGGTGGTGACACCGTTTATCTTAAGTACGGCGATTTATAACATTAATACCTTTCTGGATCAGAAGATTTACCAGACAATTTCACTTACGATCCAGCAGAAGACCGAAACAGCTGTATCCTTTGATCTAAGCGCGATGGCGAAGGCAACGAAGCTTGCCAATATTCCGATTGCATTGGCAAGTGCGATGGCAACGGCTCTGATCCCGGGTATTTCCAGTGACTTTGCACGTGGTGATCTTGAGGGTGTGAGGAATAAGGTGGCACGCTCGGTGAAGGTTACGATGTTCATTTCCATTCCGGCGGCTGTGGGAATGGGAATTTTGAGCCGGCCTTGTGTACAGGTGATTTTTCACCAGAAGGCATCCTTAGATATTTCAGCAGCCATGCTTGCCGTGCTTGCCGTAACGATTGTGTTATATGGTCTGTCTACTCTTACCCAGGCGGTTTTACAGTCGATCGGGAAGATGAACACACCAATCATTAATGCATTGCTGGCATTGATCATTCATGCGGTCGTTATGGTGCTTGGCATGGTTTATCTTGCTCCGGAATGGGGTCTATACTGCTATGCAGGTTCCGGTGTTATTTATGCATTTCTCTTATGCATCTTCAACGGAATTTCTGTGCATAAGCATTTGAAATATAAGCAGGAAGTGGATCGAACCTTTGCCCGGCCGATTCTGTGCTCCATTTTAATGGGAGCAGTGGCGTACGGAACCTACTTCGGACTCTATCTGCTCGTTCCGATTAATCTGCTGTGTCTGGCGGTTGCGATCGGGCTTGCCTGCGTAGTCTATTTCGTACTGGTGATTCGATGGAAAGCCATTACGGAAGAGGAGATGAAGAGTCTGCCGAGGGGAATGCTTCTGATTAAGATTGCGAAGAAGATCCACTTGTTAAGACCGGAGGCATCGGCTGATTCAACTGCTGGCAAAAATAAAAATGTGCCGGAAGCAAAGCTCCCGACACCGGATGATGAAGATTACTGGCTGGATGATTAAGAATGCTCCGGATCATTCTGGAAACGTCTTAATCCATTTATTCCTCAACTAAGGTCAGTCTGGAAATATCCGCATCAATCAACATCGAATAATTGGTATAGTATACAACAAAGCCTGGTTTCGCACCGCCGGGCTTTTTAACGTTCTTCTTCTGGAGATAATCGACTTCAACTCTGGACTGCCCCTTTGCCTTGGAATAAAAGGCAGCAAGCCTTGCCGCATCTTCGTAGGTGGCATCGGTGAGCTCCCGTCCTTCACACTTCACAAGGACGTGGGAGCCCGGTCGGCCCTTCGCATGAAACCACCAGTCATTGCCGGTTGCAAACTGGAAGGTCAGCTCCTCATTCTGAAAATTGTTTTTTCCAACATAAATATGAAAACCGTCCGGATTGATATAGTGAAGCGGATGGTTCTTGAAGCGGGTCTTTTTCGCATTTCCCTTCCGGCGGACATAACCGCTTTCGACCATTTCTTCCTTGATCTGTGCAAGGTCATCCTCAGACTGTGCAATATCGAGCGCATTCTGGATGGATTCCAGATGATCAATCTCCGCCTTGACCTCGATCGTAAGTTGGGAGAGTGCCTCGTAGGTACGTTTCAGCTTTCCGTATTTATCAAAATATTTCTTGCTGTTTTCGATCGGTGTAAGCTGCGGATCCAGAGGAATTGTGATCATTTCGTTGGTATAATAATTCAATGCTTCCATGGATCTGCTTCCGGGTGCAACATTATAACCATAGGTGTTGATCAATTCGCCGTAAACCTTATATTTCTCTTTCTTTTCGGTATCCTTCATCTGGTGTAGCTGCAGATCGTATTTCTTGATATCACGCTCTAAAATGGTCTGCACAATCTTACGCAGATCCACGGAACGCTGGCGGATCCTTGTGTAAGCATTTTTCTCCGCATAGTAATGCTCTAACAGATCGCTGATGGAGGAATAGGAGGTACATTCTTCCTTCGGGTAGCTGCATAGAGGAAGTGCGGAAAACTCCACCGGCTTACCATTTTCATAGACAATAAACGGTGCAAAATCGGCATCCTTAATGCGTTGCATGGATGCGGCAAAAGCATCATATAACCGCGAAAGAGCACTCTGTCCTTCAGAAGAAGTCGTGAAGTACTCGGTTGGAAGATCTCCGTCGACACTTGCTTCATAACACAATTCCTGTGCAAAGAACGGCGAGAGTCCCGTGAAGTTACCGTAGATTGCTTTGTAGGCAGGAAGTGCCTTCGACAGGAAGCGTTCACAGAAAACCTCCTGCGTGACGGTAAGGGGATCGGCCTTGTCCTGTGTCTCCGGAATGAAATAATCGCGTCCGGGAAGCACCTCACGGACAGAGCTTACCATACCGGAAATATGCTTGATGCTGTCGATGATTTTATTCTCTTCATTCACGAAGATGATATTGCTGTGCTTCCCCATCAGCTCGATGATCAGGCGTTTGTGGCAAAGATCGCCCAATTCGTTATAATGCTCCACATGAAGTTCGATGATACGCTCTAACCCCGGCTGGGTGATTTCGGTAATCCTGCCGTTTTGTAAGTGTTTACGCAAAAGCATGGTAAAGCCCGGCGCAGTCATTGGGCTTTTCTTATTTTGACTGGTAAAATAAAGGAGCGGAAGGGAAGCGTCCGCAGAAAGCAGAAGACGCTTCTGACCTCCGTCTGTGGTCTTTAAGGTAAGAATCAGCTCGTCACTTTCGGGCTGTGCAATTTTATAGATCCGGCTGTTTAAAAGATCTTTTTTTAATTCTGCTGCAACGGCAGCAACGGTAATTCCATCAAATGCCATGTTGTACTCCTGTGTTTTAAGGTTTTCTGAATCGTTTAGAGTATAGCATATTTATGGTAGATCTTAAAGTGGTTTTACGCAGAAAGCCTTGACGGCAAGCGTACGTTCACCTATAATAATTAGGTATGTATTGGATGTTACGAAAGAAGGGAAATACCATGATTAAGAGCATGACCGGTTTCGGCAGATGCGAGATTCAGGAAGCAGACCGTAAGATTACCGTCGAGATGAAGTCCGTGAATCACCGCTATCTGGATGTAAACATCAAGATGCCAAAGAAGCTTAATTTCTTCGAGGCTGCAATCCGCAATGAGTTAAAGAATTATATCCAGCGCGGTAAGGTGGACATTTTTATCACTTATGAGGATTATACGGAGTCCAACGTCTGCGTCAAGTATAATAAGGAACTTGCAGCAGAATATCTGAAATATCTGAACCAGATGTCTGAGGAATTCGGCCTTGACAATGATATTCGTGTATCCGCATTATCCAGATATCCGGAGATCTTTACCATGGAAGAACAGACCATAGATGAAGAAGCATTGTGGCAGTTACTTGACCGTGCCATTAAGGGGGCGGCAGAGGGCTTCGTAGAGACCCGAATTAAAGAGGGTGAGAACCTGAAAAACGATCTGTGCGAGAAGCTTGACGGTATGCTTAATCATGTGGATTTTATCACAGAGCGGTCTCCCGAAATTATTACAGAGTATAAGCAGAAGCTGACCGATAAGGTGAAGGAACTGTTAGAAGATACCAAGATTGACGAAAGCCGTCTGCTGATGGAGGTTACCATTTTTGCAGATAAGGTATGCGTGGATGAAGAACTGGTGCGCTTAAGAAGTCATATTGAAGCAACGAAGGATGCTCTCATTCAGGGTGGAAGCATCGGACGTAAGCTGGACTTCATTGCACAGGAAATGAACCGTGAGGCGAACACCATTCTGTCCAAATCAAGCGACCTAGAGATTTCCAATCGGGCGATTGAATTAAAGACTGAAATCGAGAAGGTGCGCGAACAGATTCAGAATATCGAGTAAGAGGTGTCCTTTGAACAGATTGATTCATATTGGATTTGGGAATATTGTAAATGCAGGCAAGATTATTGCAGTGGTAAGTCCGGATTCTGCACCGGTAAAGCGTATGGTGCAAAAGGCAAGGGAGATTGGCACGGCAATTGATGCCACGCAGGGACGTAAGACAAAATCCGTTCTCGTAATGGAAAACAGCCAGCTCGTGTTATCCGCGTTGCTGCCGGAGACCATTGCACAGAGAGCGCAGGCAGAAAGCAGAGACGATGATGAAGCGTAAAGGAATACTGATTGTAGTATCCGGCTTTTCAGGTGCCGGCAAAGGAACTTTAATGAAGAGGCTTATGGAAGAGTACGACAATTATGCATTGTCGATTTCCATGACAACCAGAAATCCCCGTCCCGGTGAAGAAGATGGCCATGAGTATTTTTTCGTAACCAAAGAACAGTTTGAAGAGAAGATCGGGCAGGATGGTCTGATTGAATATGCCAGTTACTGCGGTAATTACTACGGAACACCGAGAGCCTATGTCGAGCAGCAGTTAGAAGCAGGTAAGGATGTCATCCTTGAAATTGAAATTCAGGGTGCCTTAAAGATAAAAGAGAAATTCCCGACGGCATTGCTGCTATTTGTCATGCCGCCAAGTGCGATAGAGCTTCGCCGGAGGCTTACCGGCAGAGGAACCGAGACGCAGGAGGTCATTGACCAGCGGATGCACCGTGCCATTGAGGAGGCACAGGGAATAGAACAGTATGATTATATTGTGATCAATGATCAGCTGGAGGAGTGCGTGAAGGAGCTGCATGCCCTGATTGGCGCAGCGCATAATACCCCTTCCAGAAATGAGGAGTTTATTAATAATATGAGAGAGGAACTGAAGACGATTTAGTCTTTGGCTGAAAGGAGAAATGATATGTTACATCCATCTTATTCTGATTTGATGAACGTAGTAAACAGCAACGTAGAAGAGGGTGAAGAACCTGTTGTAAACAGCAGATATTCCATCGTAATGGCTACCGCAAAGAGAGCAAGACAGATCATCGGAGGCAAGAAAGCACTGGTGAATGTCAAGGGTGCGAAACCGTTATCCATTGCCGTTGAAGAACTGAATCAGGGCAAAATCCAGATTCTTACCGAAGAGGAAGCAAATGCTCTGATTACCGATGCCGAAGAAGAGCAATAGAAATACGGACGCTGCCAGAGAATATTGGCGGCGTCATTTACTATTTTGGTAAATTACAATAAAGGATATCAGTTTATATGAAGGTTTTATTTATTTCCCTTGGCTGTGACAAGAATCTTGTAGACTCAGAGGTCATGCTCGGACTGCTTTCCCAGCGCGGGTATGAATTCACAGACGATGAAGAGGAAGCAGAAGCCGCTGTCATCAATACCTGCTGTTTTATCAGCGATGCCAAGGAAGAAAGTGTCAATACGATTCTGGACATGGCAGAGCGGAGAAAGAGCGGACAGTTACAGGCACTTCTGGTAACCGGCTGTCTGGCACAGCGCTATTCTGAGGAAATGCAGGTGGAGATCCCGGAGGTCGATGCGGTTCTCGGAACAACAGCTATTGATGCGATTGCAGATGCGCTTGATGAGGTGCTTAAGGGACAACAGCATAATTATATTGAGGACATTAACAAGGCTCCGCAGGGAGGCCGGCACCGTGTCGTAACCACAGGCGGCTATTATGCCTATCTGAAAATCGCGGAAGGATGCGACAAGCATTGTACCTACTGTATCATTCCGAAGGTGCGTGGCGATTACCGCAGCGTACCGATGGAGCAGCTGCTTAAGGAGGCGAAGGAGCTTGCAGAGGGCGGCGTGAAGGAGCTGATTCTGGTCGCACAGGAGACAACCCTTTATGGAAAGGATCTGTATGGAGAGAAATCCCTACCCCGTCTTTTAAGAGAACTTTGCAGGATCGAGGGCATTCACTGGATCCGTCTTCTTTACTGTTACCCGGAAGAGATCACGGATGAATTGATCGAAGTCATTAAGGAAGAAGAGAAGATCTGTCACTATCTGGATATTCCGGTACAGAGCGGATGCGACGAAATTCTCCGCAGAATGGGACGCTGGACAAACACGGAGCAGATCCGTACCCTGGTTGCGAAACTGCGTAAGGAGATCCCGGATATCTGTTTAAGAACGACTTTTATTGCAGGATTTCCGGGGGAAACGGATGAAAACCACGAGGAAACCCTGCGCTTCATCAATGAAATGGAATTTGACCGCCTTGGTGTCTTCCCCTATTCACCGGAAGAGGATACGGCCGCAGCCGAAATGGAGGATCAGGTGCCGGAGGAGATCAAGAATGCACGCCGGGATGAGATCATGGAGCTGCAGCAGGAAATCGCCTTTGAACAGGCAGAAAACATGGTTGGTAAAACCGTGGAGGCCATGATTGAAGGCAGTGTTCCGGAAGAAGGAATTTATGTGGCAAGAACCTATAAGGATGCACCGAATGTAGACGGATTCCTGTTTTTGCAGGCGGACGGCGCGGGCTCTTTAATGAGCGGCGATTTCCTTCGTGCAAAGATTACAGGTTCCAATGAATACGATTTGATAGGAGAGATAACAGAATGAATTTACCCAACAAATTAACTATTTTCAGAGTAATTCTGATCCCGTTTTTTATTGTGTTTTTGTTAGTTCCCAATATGCCGTTTCTGCCATCAGCAGAATGGAGCAAATGGATTGCACTTGCAATTTTTATCATTGCATCCCTGACCGATATGCTCGATGGCAAAATCGCCAGAAAGTATAACCTCATTACCGACTTCGGTAAGTTCATGGATCCGCTTGCCGATAAGCTTTTAGTATGCTCGGCACTGATCGCATTGATCGAACTTGGCAGGATTCCGGCATGGATGGTGATTGTCATTATTGCAAGGGAGTTTACCATCAGCGGCTTCCGTCTTGTCGCAGCAGATAAGGGTGTTGTCATTGCAGCAAGTTACTGGGGCAAGTTCAAGACCGTGTTCCAGATGGTTGCGGTCTGCCTTCTGATTGTGGACATTCCGGCACTGCACGTTCTGACACAGATCATTTTATGGATTGCGGTCATTCTCACGATCGTTTCCCTCATTGATTATCTGATTAAGAATAAAGATGTGATGAAGGACATTAAGTAATCATCATTAAGTAATCATCTTTAAGTAATCATCGCTAAGTAATTATTCGGAAAGAAAGAGGATATAAGAAGGGACTTTTGCAAAGGAAACTATTGCGAAAGTCCTTTTTATTCGTTATACTGTAGTCATATGTAGATTCACTGTCATTCCAGACAGTCAAGATTCATGTTTCTGCTTTGCAAATCCGGCATTTTCGCCAATTTATCCAAAGCAAATAATATTTAGGAAAGGGGAGATGCCGTTGAGGGAGTTTTATGGGACTATAAAAGGTGTATGATCGATTTATAAACAGAATCAAAAATCAAGTAAACAACCCATTGACAAAATCGAACGTTTGTTTTATTCTATAAAAGAACAAACGTTCTAAAGGCGATGGAAGCTTAATTAAAGGAGACAGATTCATGGAAAGAGAAGAGAAGTTAAAAGCACTGGATGCAGCATTAGGACAGATTGAGAAGCAGTTTGGTAAGGGAGCAGTAATGAAATTAGGCGATCCTTCCGCACAGATGAACGTTGAAACGATTCCGACAGGATCCCTAAGTCTTGATATTGCACTTGGCTTAGGCGGTATCCCGAAGGGAAGAATTATAGAGATCTACGGACCGGAATCCAGTGGTAAGACGACCGTTACCCTGCATATGATTGCGGAAGTGCAGAAGCGTGGCGGAATTGCCGGGTTTATTGATGCGGAGCATGCCCTTGATCCGGTATATGCGAAGAATATTGGCGTAGATGTGGATAATCTTTATATTTCACAGCCGGATAACGGAGAGCAGGCGTTGGAGATTACCGAGACGATGGTTCGCTCCGGTGCGATTGACATTGTTGTTGTGGACTCGGTGGCAGCTCTTGTACCGAAGGCGGAGATTGACGGTGATATGGGAGATTCCCATGTGGGTCTGCAGGCCAGACTCATGTCCCAGGCGCTGCGTAAGCTGACAGCCGTGATCAGTAAGTCAAACTGTACGGTTATCTTCATTAACCAGTTACGAGAGAAGGTTGGCGTGATGTTCGGTAGTCCCGAGACAACCACCGGTGGACGTGCATTGAAATTCTATTCTTCCGTAAGACTGGATGTACGTCGAATAGAAGCATTGAAGCAGAGCGGAGAAACAATTGGTAACCGTACCAGAGTGAAGGTTGTTAAGAATAAGATTGCACCTCCGTTTAAGGAAGCAGAATTTGATATCATCTTCGGAGAAGGAATCTCCACTGTTGGGGATATTCTTGATCTGGCTGCCGATGCCAATATCGTAAATAAGAGTGGTGCATGGTATGCCTATGAAGGAAACAAGATCGGACAGGGTAGAGAGAACACCAAGCAGTACCTGAAGGAACATACGGAAATGCTTGAAGAGATCGAGCAGAAGGTTCGTGCACATTACGGCTTACAGGATGCGAAAGATGACAGTAACAAAGATTGAAGAAATAACGAAAGCCAAATGCAGAATTGAAATTGATCAGGAGTTCGCCTTTGTTTTATACAAAGGCGAATTGCGTATGTATCACATCCGGGAAGGCGAAGAATTAGACCCTGTCATATATGAAGAGATTACGGGAAAGCTCCTTCCGAAGCGTGCGACCATGCGGGCCATGAATCTGTTAAAGAGCAGACCCTATACGGAATACCAGCTTCGTCAGAAGCTTTCACAGGGAGGATACCCGCAGGAGGCAATGGAAGATGCCATTTCTTACGTGAAGAGCTATCATTACATCGATGACCGGCAGTATGCGATGGATTATATTGCGTACCATCAGGAAGGTAAGACGAAGCAGAAGCTGTTGCAGACCTTAATGAGCAAGGGGCTTTCGAAGGAACTGGTTTCAGAATGTTTTGATGAAATCGTGGGAGAACGGAAGAAGGAACTCGAAGAAGAACAGATTTTAAAAATTTTGCGAAAGAAAAATTATGATCCGGAACAGTGGACATTTGAGGAAAAACAGCGGCTTATGGCGTCTTTGTACAGAAAAGGCTTTTCTCCGGAATTAATTCATGTGCACTTTTACTTGACATAACTATGAATAACGTATAGAATTTAAGTGTTGTAATTTGCTTTTAGAATGTCTTTTCCATACACATTCTATATAGATAATAGTACAATGAAAATTAAATAAGGAGGTGCTCCTGTAAATGCAGTCAGTTATTGCAGCGATTGTAACGCTGGTAATCGTGGCTCCGCTTACATGGGTTCTTGCTGCGTTATATCACAAGAAGGTAGCTGCAGCAAAGATCGGTAATGCAGAGGACAAGGCACGAGAGATCATCGATGAAGCTCTGAAGACTGCTGAGACCAAGAAGCGTGAATCTTTACTTGAGGTAAAGGAAGAGTCCATTCGTACAAAGAATGAACTGGACAAGGAAATCAAGGAGAGACGTGCTGAAGCGCAGAGATATGAGCGCAGGGTTCAGCAAAAGGAAGAGAACATCGATAAGAAATCAGATGCAATCGAGAAAAAGGAAGCAAGCCTGGTTGCCAGAGAAGAAGAACTGGCAAAGCAGCGCGAAGAAATTTCTAAGCTTAACGAGCAAAGATTACAGGAACTGGAACGAATCTCTGGGTTAACCTCCGAACAGGCAAAAGAGTACTTATTAAAAATTGTTGAAGACGAAGTGAAACATGAATCGGCTGTGATGATCAAGGAAATGGAGAATCGCGCCAAAGAAGAAGCGGATAAGAAAGCGAAGGAGTATGTGGTAAATGCCATTCAGAAATGTGCAGCAGATCATGTATCTGAAACAACCATCTCCGTTGTCCAGCTCCCGAATGATGAAATGAAGGGAAGAATTATTGGTCGAGAGGGACGTAACATCCGAACTCTGGAGACCATGACCGGTGTGGATTTAATTATCGACGATACACCGGAAGCTGTTGTCTTATCCGGTTTCGACCCGATCCGACGGGAAGTTGCAAGAATTGCGCTTGAAAAACTGATTGTGGATGGACGTATTCATCCGGCCAGAATCGAAGAAATGGTTGAAAAGGCGCAAAAAGAAGTAGAAGTAATGATGAAGGAGGAAGGTGAACAGGCAACCTTAGAGGTTGGTGTTCATGGTATTCATCCGGAACTTGTACGCCTACTTGGTAAGATGAAGTTCAGAACAAGCTATGGACAGAATGCATTGAAGCATTCCATCGAAGTGGCTCAGTTATCCGGTCTTTTAGCTGCAGAGCTTGGACTTGATATCCGTCTTGCGAAGAGAGCAGGTCTTCTGCATGATATCGGTAAAGCCGTGGATCATGAAATGGAAGGTTCCCATATTCAGCTGGGTTCTGAATTATGTAGAAAGTACAAGGAGTCACCGGTTGTTATTAACGCCGTAGAGTCCCATCATGGCGATGTAGAGCCTCAGTCATTGATCGCTTGTATCGTACAGGCAGCAGACACGATTTCGGCTGCAAGACCGGGTGCCCGTCGTGAGACACTGGAAACATATACAACAAGATTGAAACAATTAGAAGAAATCACCAACAATTTTAAGGGAGTAGATAAATCTTTTGCTATTCAGGCAGGTAGAGAGATTCGTGTAATGGTAGTTCCGGAACAGATTTCTGACACAGACATGGTTCTGTTGGCCAGAGATATTTCCAAGCAGATTGAAGCAGAATTGGAATATCCGGGTCAGATCAAGGTCAATG
>CAVJLN010000007.1:58081-74412 GCA_963650485.1 Bacteroidaceae bacterium | reverse complement strand
CTATGAGGAAGAGGATTCCGATGAGTATTACAGTGATGAAGAGATAGACGAAGATGAAGAATATTACGAGGCAGATGAATACGATCTGGAAGAGGAAGAATCGTATGAAGATGACGAAGAGTATTATGAGGATGACGAGTATTATGAGGACGAGGAGTACTATGAAGATAACAGTCATCGTTATGTCGCCTCTCACCGCAGACCCGCTCACGGAGTAAAAGGAGCGGTACAGTGGTTTATGAATCTTGGGACCACGGATCATGTGATTATGTTCACGGGGCTCGTTGTAGTAATTCTGCTTGCGGTGACCGGGACACTTTATGTGAATGCTAAGGGAAGACAGAAGCAGATTGAAACCTTTGCACAGGTGGGCGCAGGACTTGAGGATATTCCGGTCATTGGCGAAAGCGGACTTGTGGCAATTGCTGATGCACAGGCAGCCAAATTGATGGCAGCCATGGAGCAGGAACAGCTCATGGAAGAAGAGCAGCAGGAAGAAGATGCCAAAGCTTCCGGAGAAGAAGTACATATTTTCATGAATATTACCTCCATCCAGAGAGATATGAAGATTAAGTTTTCAAATGAAGCAACCGGAAAGCTGTTTTCGGGCGTGGAATTTGAGGTAAATATTAAGAATTCTTCGGGTGGAGAACTGAATAAGAAAGACGATGATAAGGATGGTGTCATCTATCTTACTGGCATGAAATCCGGTAAGTATACCGTCACATTGGTTTCACCGCTGCAATATGAAGACTATGTGTTATCTTCTGATCCGGTGACGATCACCGTAAAGGAAGACATTGAATACAAGAAGGTCGATGTTGCAAATGAAATCAAATCCGAGTCCCAGGTCAATGTAGCTGCAGAAGACACCAAGGTGAATCAGACGGTGGTGGAGTCAACCAATACCGATACAGTAGAATGGGTAGAATCCACTAAGACCATCATCGAGGGAACGGAGACAAGTGAGGATACCTATGAGGCTCTTGATAAGAGCAAGATTGCAGATCCTGGAAAGAGTACTTCTTTATTCCTGACCCGTTCCATGCTGACGGATCTCATGAATCCGGTGATGCTGAGTCAGCTTCAGACATCGGAAAATGAAAACTCTGAACAGGTTCCGGTGACATCGCCAGAGCCTGTGTCCTCTATAGAACCGGAATCGACGCAGGAACCGGATTCAACCCCGGCAGAGACGTCGACTCCGACACAGGAGGTAACACCAACTCCGACGGCAACACCGACTTCGACACAGGAAGTAACACCAACTCCGACGGCAACACCAACGCCGACTCCAAGTGCGTCTCCGAGCGTATCCCCTTCGGTCTCTCCGTCTGTGAGTCCTTCCGTGTCACCGAGTGTATCACCTTCGGTATCACCAAGTGCATCCCCTTCTCCCTCCATGAGTAAGGAAGAACAGGCGAAGAAGGATACGTCCACAACCTTGAAGTCGACAGATGGCAAGGTGATCTATGTCAAGGATGATAACGGAAACTACCGCGAAGCCAAATATGCGGATTATTATACGAAGAAGGAATTTTACTTAAAGACCAGCAAGACAACCGGACAGTATCGTTACACCGGATGGCAGACCATCGACGGACGCACCTATTTCTTTGATAAGAATGGAAATAAGGTCACCGGAGAGCAGGTCATTCAGGGTGCAAAGTATAATTTTAACAGCGACGGAAGTCTGAACAGCGGATCAGGACATATGGGGATTGACGTATCCAAATGGAATGGTAATATTGACTGGAATGCAGTAAAGAACAGTGGCGTTTCCTATGTCATTATCCGTTGCGGATACCGCGGATCAACGACCGGTGCCCTGATTGAAGATCCGAAGTTTAGGAGCAACATCCAGGGAGCCCAGAAGGCAGGGCTTAAGGTTGGAGTTTATTTCTTTACACAGGCAGTGAATGAAGTAGAAGCGGTCGAGGAAGCTTCTATGGTAATCAGTCTGGTAAAGGGGTATAATATATCCTATCCGGTATTCTTGGATGTGGAGGCAAGTAACGGACGTGGAGACCGGATTGATGCGTCCACGAGAACGGCTGTATGCCGTGCATTCTGTCAGACCATTCAGAACTCCGGATACAAGGCAGGCATTTATGCAAATAAAACGTGGCTGAATTCCTATCTGGATGCACCGGGGCTAAGCAGCTATAAGATCTGGCTGGCACAGTATGCGGCATCCCCAAGCTACACACGTACCCGTTATGATATGTGGCAGTATTCCTCCAAGGGATCGGTTGCCGGTATCAGCGGAAATGTGGATATGAATATCAGCTATCTGGGATACTAGTACAGCGTTTACAAAATAAATAAAAGTAAAGGAAAGGATCATCTCATGAGAACATATTTAGTAACAGGAGGCGCAGGCTTCATTGGTTCGAACTACATTCATTATATGTTTAAGAAATACGATAATGAAATCCGGATCATCAATGTCGATGCGCTGACTTATGCAGGAAATCTTGAAAATTTAAAGGACATTGAGAACAGAGAGAATTACACCTTTGTGAAAGCAAATATCTGTGACAAGGAAGCCATTTCCAGGATCTTTGCAGAGAATGACATTGACCGCGTGGTACATTTTGCGGCAGAGAGCCATGTAGACCGCAGCATCAAGCAGCCGGAAGTGTTTGTCCAGACGAATGTACTTGGTACAGCCGTAATGTTGAATTGTGCGAAGGCTGCATGGGAGCTTCCGGATGGCAGCTTCAAGGAAGGAAAGAAGTTCCTTCATGTATCAACCGATGAAGTATACGGTTCCTTAGAAGAGGATGGCGGATATTTCTATGAGACAACACCGTACGCACCGCACAGCCCGTATTCAGCAAGCAAGGCAAGTTCGGATATGCTGGTAAAAGCTTATATGGATACTTATAAGTTCCCTGCCAATATTACGAACTGTTCCAACAACTATGGACCTTACCAGTTCCCGGAGAAGCTGATTCCGTTAATCATTAACAATGCTTTACAGGGCAAGAAGCTTCCGGTTTATGGCGATGGAAAGAACGTACGTGACTGGCTGTATGTTGAGGATCATGCCAAGGCCATTGATATGGTTCAGGAAAAGGGCCGTTTGTTTGAAACCTACAATGTAGGCGGACATAATGAGAAGCAGAACATTGAAATTATCAATATTATCATTGAAACACTGCAGGAAATGCTGCCGGATTCCGATCCCCGTAAGAAGCTGGTAAGCAAGGATCTGATTACTTATGTCGAGGATCGTAAGGGGCATGACCGTCGTTATGCAATTGCTCCGGACAAGATTAAAGCAGAGATCGGCTGGGAGCCGGAAACCATGTTTAAGGATGGAATCAGACTTACCATTAAGTGGTTCTTTGAGCATGAAGACTGGATGAAGAATGTAACAAGCGGCGATTATCAGAAGTATTATGAGGATATGTACGCCGGAAAGTAATCTGCGTGTAGAAAGATCAAGAACGTATCGTTCGATAAGAGAAAAGTGAGGAAATCATATGAAGGGAATTATTCTGGCAGGCGGTTCCGGAACCCGTCTGTATCCGTTAACGAAAGCAATCAGTAAACAGATTATGCCGGTTTATGATAAGCCGATGATTTATTATCCCCTGTCCACGCTGATGCTGGCAGGGATCCGTGAGATCCTGATTATTTCAACTCCCAGGGATCTTCCTGTATTTGAGGAACTGTTAGGGGATGGAAGCCAGTTGGGAATGAAGTTTTCCTATGCGGTACAGGAACAGCCAAGAGGTCTTGCCGATGCCTTTATCATTGGGGCAGACTTTATTGGAAAGGACAATGTGGCACTGGTGCTTGGTGATAATATCTTCTATGGTCAGAGCTTTTCCAAGGTGCTCCGTGAAGTGGCTTCCCGGGAAAGCGGAGCAACCATTTTCGGATATTATGTACGAGACCCGAGAGAGTATGGGGTGGTAGAATTCGATGAAACAGGCAAGGCACTTTCTATCGAAGAAAAGCCGCAGAATCCGAAGAGCAATTATGCGGTTCCGGGTCTTTACTTCTATGACAATGATGTTGTAGAAATTGCGAAGAATGTCAAACCTTCCGCAAGAGGCGAGATTGAAATTACAAGCATTAACAACGAATATCTTCGTCGTGGAACACTGCGTGTAGAAACCTTAGGACGCGGATTTGCATGGCTGGATACCGGAAATCACGATTCTTTATTGGATGCGGCAGATTTCGTGGCAGCATTCCAGAAGCGTCAGGGACTTTACATTTCCTGTATTGAGGAGATTGCCTATAAGAGAGGCTTTATTACGAAAGAGCAGCTTTTGAGGCTGGCAGAACCTCTTATGAAAACCAACTATGGAAAGTATATGAAAGAGGTTGCCGAAGGGCTGTAAGCGGATAATGTTTCAGAACGATTATATTTATCAGATTTGCATGGCTCTGAATGGTTACACAAAATGAACATAGTGACAGAAAGAGAGACGAAACAATGGGAAAGATAACCGTAGAAACCTGTGAAATTGAAGGCTTAAAGGTGATTACACCGACCGTATTCGGTGATGCCAGAGGCTATTTCATGGAAACGTATAATTACAATGATTTTAAGGAAGCAGGGATTGATCAGATCTTTGTACAGGACAATCAGTCTGCATCGGTAAAGAATGTACTGCGTGGTCTTCATTTCCAGATTAACTATCCGCAGGATAAGCTGGTCCGTGTGGTATCCGGAGAAGTGTTTGATGTGGCGGTAGATCTGCGTCCGGGTTCTGAGACCTATGGAAAATGGTTTGGAGTGACACTTTCCGCGGAGAATAAGAAACAGTTCTTTATTCCGAAAAATTTTGCACATGGTTTTGTGGTATTATCTGACTATGCGGAATTTGCTTATAAATGTACCGATTTTTATCATCCGAACGATGAGGGTGGATTGAAATTTGACGATCCGGATATCGGAATCGACTGGCCGATTACATCGAAAGAGGATCTGATTATGTCAGAGAAAGATACCAAATGGGGCGGAATCAGGGAATATACAGCGTCCCGCAATCAATAATTGCCGAATGGTAAATGAAAGCGAACGGATGATTCTATGCAGGAAGTAAGACAGAAAATCAAGAAAAATAAACAGCGGATTGCCAAGCCTGTGGGAATCGCACTTTTTTATATGGTATGTGCGGCAACTGCAGCCATGGTAATTCTTCACAATAATCCTCTGGCGGATAAGCCGACGGAGGATCTCAAAAAAATATGTGCATGCGCGCTGCTTTTGCTGGCATGCATTATTTTTGGTATTTATTATGATCGTATTTTTATTATTCCCAAGGAACTTTTCCAGAATCGGGAACTGATCTGGAAGCTTGCGAAGAATGATTTTAAAAAGCGTTATGCAGGATCCTATCTTGGATTTTTGTGGGCACTTGTACAGCCGGTTGTGACAGTTGTCATGTACTGGATTGTATTTGATGTGGTGTTTGACACGAGAAGCCAGATGGTGGCGAGTGGGGTAGAGGTACCGTATGTGTTATTTCTGACAGCGGGGCTTGTACCCTGGTTTTATTTTTCGGAAGGAATCACGAATGGTACAAATGCACTGTTGGAATACAGTTATCTGGTGAAAAAGGTCGTATTTAAGATCAGTATTTTACCGATTATCAAGCTGGTTGCTGCGACCTTTATCCATGCCTTTTTTGTTGTTGTGCTGCTGATTATCGCGGTAATGTATGGATACACGCCTAATTTGTACACTTTGCAGATTTTTTATTACAGCTTCTGCCTGTTCGTACTGATGTTGGCAATGAGCTACTGTACCTGTGCGATTGTGGTATTTTTCCGCGATCTTTCTCAGATTATCAATATCGGACTGCAGGTGGGAATGTGGGCCACTCCGATCCTCTGGAACATCGGTATGCTCGAAAATTATCCCAATCTCAAAATTTTGTTTAAGCTAAATCCTCTGACTTATATTGTAAACGGATATCGAAGTGCCATTTATGAAGAAAGCTGGTTCTTTGAACATTTTTATTCCTCCACCTATTTCTGGATCTTTACGGTGACCCTGTTCTGCGTGGGATCCCTGATCTTCAAGCGCTTGAAGGTACATTTTGCAGATGTGCTGTAGGAAGCTTTAACGAAACCAGATGGAGATAACGAGAAAGGATCATTCAGATCATGGAAGAAAAAAAGATCGCCATTCAGGTAACCGGCGTCGAAAAAGCATATAAATTGTATGATAAGCCATCGGACCGTTTAAAGGAGGCGCTTGGCTTATCCAGAAAGAAAAAGTATCGGGAACACTATGCCTTAAAGGGTGTGGATATGACCATTTATCAAGGTGAAACGGTTGGTATTATCGGAACCAACGGCTCCGGAAAATCCACGATCCTTAAAATCATAACAGGTGTTTTGAATGCAACGAAGGGAACTGTGGAAGTCGATGGACGGATTTCGGCACTGCTTGAATTAGGTGCCGGATTCAATATGGAATACAATGGTATTGAAAATGTATACTTAAATGGAACCATGATCGGATTTTCCAAGAAAGAAATTGATGAAAAGCTTCCGGACATTCTGGAATTCGCGGATATCGGTGAGTATGTGAATCAGCCGGTGAAGACTTATTCCAGCGGTATGTTCGTGCGTCTGGCGTTTGCGGTTGCGATCAATATTGAACCGGAAATTCTGATTGTAGACGAGGCATTGTCCGTAGGAGATGTGTTTTTTCAGGCGAAATGTTATCATAAATTTGAAGAATTTAAGAAGATGGGTAAAACCATTGTCTTTGTCAGCCATGATTTAAGCAGTATCAGCAAGTACTGTGATCGTGTAGTGTTATTGAATCGGGGTGTGAAGCTGGGGGAAGGCACCCCAAAAGAAATGATTGATGCCTACAAGCAGGTACTGGTTGGCCAGTATCCGCTTCCGGATGGTGACGATCAGAATCTGCTTCACGATGAAAGCATTACCTTGGCGGCACGTAAGGCGGGCAGCACAGAAAATAGCGATATGGATGCAGAAAAACCAAAGGATTCCGCACAGAATGCGAATGCGCAGAACCCGGATTTGCTGGAATATGGTACGAAGCAGGCCGAGATTGAAGAATATGATGTGGAAGACAGTCAGGGAAGACGAACCAGTGCGATAATTAAGGGGCAGAAATGTTCGGTACATATGACAGTGCGTTTCTGGCAGGATATTGAGGCTCCGATTTTTGCCTTTACCATTAAAAACATTAAAGGTGTGGAAATTACAGGAACCAATACCATGGTAGAAAAGGCTTTCCTTCAACCGGTAAAGAAGGGCGAGGTGAAGCATATTACCTTTACCCAGAAAATTGACCTGCAGGGAGGCGAATATCTTCTCTCACTGGGAGTTACCGGATATGAAAAGGAAGATTTCGTAGTTTATCACCGATTGTATGATGTATTGAATATTACCGTGATTTCGGACAAGGATACTGTAGGATATTATGACATGAACTCCGAGGTTACGGTACGCTAGAGATAGAAAGGACAATTCATGGAATTTGCAGAGACTTTACCGAAGCGGATCGGAAATGTGAAATTAAATTATGAGTTTTATCCGGGCAGGGATATCTATAGCGATGGTGCGATCGAGGATGAAATTCTGGAAATTACGAAAAATGCAGCGAGAATCGAATATCCGGCGATTATAGAAGAAAAGAACAGCTGGCCGATTCTTTACCATTTGTCCTATCTTCGTGGAAATATCGTAGACTGGCTGCCGGTTACGAAGGATATGAAGGTACTTGAAATCGGCTCCGGATGTGGCGCAATCACCGATAAATTATCGGAAAAGGCAGGATGGGTAACCTGTGTCGAACTGTCGGCGAAGCGGAGCATGATCAATGCTTACCGGAATCAGGACCGGGATAATATCGAGATTTATGTCGGAAACTTTAATGATATTGAACCGATGCTTGACTGCGACTATGATCTGGTCTGCCTGATCGGGGTATTTGAATATGGAAATTCCTATATCCACACGAAAACACCCTATGAAGATTTCTTTAAAATAATGCAGAAGCATAAGAAATCAACGGGACTTCTGGTTATAGCGATAGAGAACAAGTTTGGCTTAAAGTATTGGGCCGGCTGCAAGGAAGATCACGTTGGGACTTATTTCTCCGGACTGGAGGGCTATCCGGAGGGAGGAAGTGCCAGAACCTTTACCAGAAGGGGACTGGAAAAGATTTTCGAGCGTTGTGGGGAAACAAACTATCATTTTTATTATCCGTATCCGGATTATAAATTTCCTACAACGATTTATTCGGACCGTAGGCTTCCTTATGAGGGGGAATTGACGGATAACATGCGTAATTTTGACCGGGACCGCATGGTTTTGTTCCGTGAGAAGTATGTATTTGACAGTACGATTGAGGATGATTATTTTGATTTGTTCTCGAATTCTTATATGGTAGTGATTGGAGATCGGCCACAGACGATTTACTCCAAGTATTCCAATGATCGTGACGGAAAGTATGAGCTCCGTACCGATATTGTGGAGACTTTTGAGGGCAAAGTAGTCCGTAAAATTCCGATGACCGAAGAGGCAGAAGCACATATTCGGGAAATGGAAGTGGCGTATCGGGCTTTATGTGAGCGCTACGAAGGAAGCGGACTGCATATTAATCCTTGTATGTATCATGAAAAGGAGGGCTATGCGGAGTTCCCGTTTGAGCAGGGAACGACCCTGGAAACCCTGATGGATCAGTGCCTTTCGGAAAAGGATCTGGACGGATTCCAGAAGCTTTTTTCAAAATACTGGGAATTGATTTCTTATCAAAACGAAGGATATATAGGGAATATTGCGGATTATGATCTGATCTTTGCCAATATCCTGGTAGATGGAGAGAATTGGACGGTCATTGACTATGAGTGGACAACGAGGGAAGCCGTTGAGGATAAAGAAATTGCATTCCGTGCAATTTATTGTTACATTTTAGAGGATGAAAAACGAAATGAATTAAATCTGGATTATATAATGCAACAATTAAATGTGACCGAAGATGAGGCAGAAGAGTATCGCCATAAGGAAGCCGCTTTCCAGAAAAAGGTGACCGGTAAGCGGAAGTCCATGGGAGAGATCCGGGCAGCAATCGGCACCTATGCGGTTGATCCCAAGAGGCTGATGGAAGAGCATCTGCAGGAAATCTTAGACGCACGTATTCAGTTATACTATGACCGGGGACAGGGATTCTGTGAGGAGGACTCTAGATATGTTCCGGATGTTTATGTGGAAGAACGTCAGATAGAAACGACACTCACCGTAGGAGGAGATGTCCGGAATTTCCGTGTCGATCCGGCAGATAAGCCATGTTTTGTAAAGATACAGCAGTTGTTATGGAATGGGATGCCGGTGGCATTTGAGAAGAAGTTTATCGAGACGAACGGGAAGCAGGTAAAGCCCGGAACTTATCTTTTTGCAACGGCAGATCCGAATCTGGTACTGCATGTGGAAGCTCTTGTAATGTCAGGAATGCGTGCTGGAGAAGAAAATCAGGTTGATCTTAAGATGGAGGTTTCACCAGTGTCGGCAGAGGCTGCTGCAGAAATGATTTCGATGATTAAGAAGCTGTTTTAACGGGCTACGCTGAGGATTTTTGGCCTGTGCTATCGGGAAAATAGACGTGTGATATGATGTAGTTAATTTAAAACCGTTGCACTAGCAATTCCGGATATGTGATCTGTTGCCGGAACCGGCAGGGGAGAAAAGACAGACAATGATAAAACAAACTATAAAGAAGTTTATACAGGAGAGACAGAGAAAAGAATATCAGAAGGAATTAGTGTCCCAGCTGCGGGACTACGATTCCTGGATCAGGGGTCAGGAGGCCCCTCTTTTGGTTTCTGGACATGCGACAGAAAAATCAGAAGAGTCCTTTGCAGTGTCAGACTATACATGGAAAAGCTGTCTGAAATATCTGACAAATGAATTAGAATTACAATCGGATGGAAGGATTAAAAGTGAAAATGCAGGAAAAGATGCAGAACGGTCTGCAGAATGTATTTCATATCAGGTGTTTTGCAAAAGGCAACAGGATTCGACAAAATCGTCCATCATGACCCTGCTGTCCATGAAGGCCGGACAGTTTCTGGAACTGCAAAATCGAATTAAGGATGGAACACTGGAAGATGATGTTTTACTGCTGAATTTTCAGGATGGAGAGTACAGCGAACTGGCGATTCCAATGATTACAGCGGCATTCTCGGGGCTATGTGGTCACGGAGATACAAGGTCTTTATGCAATAACGAACAGAGCGAAAAAGATCATGAGCATGCTCCTGTCGATCACAGAAAGTCTGACAAAATACCGGCGCTTGTATATGGGGACGAAGATGTAATTGCAGACGGAAAACGGCAGAATCCGTGGCTTAAGCCGGACTGGTCTCCGGATACCTTTCTTTCCTGCTTTTATTTCGGAGCTCTTGTGGCAGTGCCGACTGCAAAAATGGCGGAATTTTTGCAGAAACGTAGTGTTTCGAAGGAAGCAAAGAGAGAAGAGAAAGCTGGTTGGTTTACTGACGGTGGGCCGGAAAGCGAATTGCAGAAAGGAAAGCAGGAAGATCGGATAGGAAAGGATCACGAGCAGGCAGAGTGTGAACAGACAGAGCATAAGCCGTTGAACCCGGACCAGCTCCTGTATGAACTGCTTGCTGACTACCTAAGGGAGAATGGCGCTTTCACAGGCTGGAAAGCGGCGGAGCATGTAGTGGTTCATATTCCACAGGTGCTGATGCACACAAAGGTTTCCAGCTATGAACGTTGGAAAAACCTGCATTTATCAGAAAAAATACAGGAGCGGATGAGAGGCTGCAGCAGGGAGAAGGTTGAGTGTGGATCAGATGAAAATGTGGCAGAAGATATAACAACGGATACAACAACAGATATAACGATTCCTGCAGTCTCCGTTATCGTTCCGTCCAAGGATCATCCGGACATTTTATTCCGATGCCTTGACTCCTTTGTGGATAAAACATCAGGACTGTGGACAAAAGTTAAAACAGAATTTATTATTGTGGACAACGGAAGCTCCGAAGAAAATAAAAACAAAATCGAGCAGAAGCTTCGAAAAATAAATAACACTCGATATTTGTATAAGAAGCTGCCCTTTAATTTTTCTTATATGTGCAACTGGGGAGCGAAGGAAGCACAGGGAGATTACCTGCTGTTCTTAAATGATGACATGGAAATCGTGGATGCAGACTGGCTTACCCTTCTGATGGAAAAGGCTGTCCTGCCTTATGCGGGAGCGGTAGGGGCGAAGCTCTTATACCCGGGTACCGACATTATCCAGCATGCCGGAATTACGAATCTCCGGGTGGGACCGGCTCATAAGCTGCAATTCGCACATGATAAGGAGGATCATTATTTTGGACAGAACCGTGGTGTACATGATATGCTTGGAGTAACCGGGGCGTGCCTGCTTGTGAAGAAGACGATCTTCGAAAAGGTCGGAGGCTTTGACGAAACGCTGGCAGTTGCGTTTAATGATGTGGATCTGTGCTATAAAATTTATGAAGAGGGATATTATAATGTGGTAAGGAATGATCTCTTCCTGTTCCACCATGAATCATTAAGCAGAGGAAAGGATGGAGAGTCCGAAGAAAAGCAGCTGCGGCTTCTTAGGGAAAAGGATTATCTGTATGAGAAGCATCAGGACTTATATGGGAAGGATCCGTTTTATCATCCGTATTTGACAACCGATATGTTGGAAACCGAGTATACACCGGCGTTTCGTTATCAGGTAGATCTTTCAATGCCGTGGGCGAAGGTGAAGGAATGCACGCAGGAAGTGCTGGCTGCCAGAGAGGATGAATGTCTGGTGATCGGCATGGAATGTGCTATGGATATTTATAAATGGAAATACGGTGTTTCTCCAGAGAAAAGGAAGGCCAAGAATTTAGATAAATTAGATAAAGAGGACTATAGCAAAAAGGAAAAAGATAACCGTAACGATAGAAGTAACGACGGAAGTAACGACACCGAAGATCAGGGCTACTATTTCCAGGGGTATTCCTTCGTTATCGGATCGGATAACGCATGTTACAAAAAAGAACTGCTGCTTCGCAGGATCACAGATGGAAGCCGGCATGCAATGGGAAATTCTGTCGGAAAAGATGAGAAAATGTCCCAGTCTGTTATTTACAGCATTTCGATTGAGAAGAAATGTCGGGAGGACATCAAAGCAAATCTGAAAGATCAGGTGAACGTGGATCTGACCGGATATGCAGCCAAGTTAAAACCCGGAGCCGTTCCGGCAGGGAAATATCAGTTTGGCATGCTGGCGAAGGATGCCTGTTCAAGAGTAAGGCTCGTGAATTGGAGCAGTTGGACGATTGAAATTCTATAAGTAATTGTCAGCAACGGAATTCCGTAATTTGTTATTCTTATCAAGAAAGATGGAAATGACAAATAGAAATGATTCATGAAGTGATTAATTATAGAAACGAAATACAAAAGTCTTAAATGAAATTGTTTGATAGAAAGTGAAATGGAGAAAGGACCAGAACCATGAGTCAGGAAGAAATGGACTATCAAAAGGCATATGAAGAAGAGCATCTGCGGAATGCAGATCTTGCCGGACGTGTGGCAGATCTGGAAGCGAAGGTGGATGACCTGAACTTTAAGCTGAACCGGATTAAAAGCAATCCTGTCTGGAAAGCATCAGCACCTGCCAGAAGGTGTATGCACTGGTGCATCCGTCAGGCAGCCAGAGTGAAGAATTGCGGTTCCCTTAAAGGGGTTGCTGCCAAGATCAAATATAAGGAACGTGAAAAGCATGCCATGGAGCAGTTTGGAACGAAGAGCTTTCCGGATGAAGCACGGCGGGAGGCAGAGCAGAAAGCGGACTTTGCTCGGCGAGTGAAGATCAGTATTCTGGTGCCGTTATTTAATACGCCCGAAGAATTCCTGCGGGAAATGATTGATTCCGTGATGAATCAGACCTATTCAAACTGGGAATTGTGTCTGGCAGATGGCTCGGACGATGCGCATGCTTATGTGGCAGAGGTGGTAAAGGAATACGAAGCCAAAGCAGATGGACGCATCGTGTATCACAAGCTTTCGAAAAACGAAGGAATTGCGGGAAACACCAATGAGTGTCTGAAGCTGGCAACCGGAGAGTATATCGGACTGTTTGATCATGATGATATTCTGCATCCGAGCGCCTTATATGAATACGTGAAAGCCATTAATGAGCAGAATGCAGATTACATATACTGCGATGAAACAACGTTTAAGA
Source organism: Bacteroidaceae bacterium (assembly GCA_963650485.1). Taxonomy (GTDB): domain Bacteria; phylum Bacillota; class Clostridia; order Lachnospirales; family Lachnospiraceae; genus Suilimivivens. Next base: position 61,184 of record CAVJLN010000007.1, on the reverse strand, counting down.
GCGGGGACATCAATAAGATGCTGACCATGCATTTTAAGCCCGACTATGCGATTGATAATCTGCGTGCCAATAATTACATCTGTCATTTCAGTGTGTTTGCGAGAGAGCTTCTGGATGGTACGGAGCTGTTCCGGCCGCAGTTTGACGGCAGTCAGGACCATGATATGATCCTGCGGCTGACCGATCGTGCCAAATGTGTGGTGCATGTTCCGAAGCTTCTTTATTACTGGCGGTGTCATCCGGGCAGTGTGGCATCCGGCGTAGAAGCCAAGCCTTATGTTGTGGATGCTGCGAAAGGAGCGGTGGCAGACCATCTGCGCCGTCACGGCTTCAGGCATTTTCAGATTACTTCCACTAGGGCGTTTGAGACGATTTTCAAGATCCGGTATGAGATTATCGGGACGCCGAAGATCAGTATTGTGATTGCCAACAAGGATCATCAGCCGGATCTGAAGCGGTGCATTGATTCGATTCTTGAAAAGTCCACGTATGAAAATTATGAAATTATCGTGGTAGAAAACAACAGTACAACACCGGAAATTTTTGCTTATTATAAGGAATTGCAGGCCGTATATGAAAATGGTGCGACGGAAAACGACCGAAAAATACGTGTCGTTACCTATACCCCCAGGGAGGGAGAGATGTTCAACTATTCCAGGGTGAATAATTACGGCGTTTCCTTTGCCAGCGGAGAATATATTCTGTTATTAAATAATGATACGCAGGTGATTACCGTGAACTGGATGGAGGAGCTTCTGATGTATGCGCAGCGTCAGGACGTGGCGGCTGTGGGAGCGAAGCTCTATTATGCGAATAAAACGATTCAGCATGCAGGCGTGGTGCTGGGACTTGGAGCACACCGGACAGCGGGACACAGCCATTACGGGCAGCACCGGGATAACCTCGGTTATATGGGAAGACTTTGCTATGCGCAGAATGTATCTGCGGTAACGGGGGCCTGCCTTTTGGTAAAAAAGAGTCTTTATGACGAGGTGGGAGGTCTTTCGGAGGACTTTGCCATTTCCTTAAATGATGTGGACTTCTGTCTGAAGCTGCGGGAAAAGGGTTACTTAAATGTCTTTACCCCGTTTGCGGAGTTGTACCATTTTGAGTCCATTTCCAGAGGACTGGATGATCAGGGAGAAAAGGCAGAGCGCTATAATAAGGAGTCCGAGCACTTCCGGACGAAGTGGAAAGAGGTTCTTGCAAAGGGCGACCCGTACTACAATCCGAATTTTTCGTTGGATCGGAGTGACTTTGCTTTGAAAATATAGGGATATTGTGGTAAAATATTTCTGGTAGTCTGAATGCCGGTTTAAATGACAGGAGGATGATCAAAATATCGTAAACAGGAGGAGCAGTTATGAGCTACAAAGAGCAATATGATTTCTGGTTAAAGGATTCTTATTTTGACGAGAAGACAAAGGCAGAATTGCAGGCGATTTCAGGGAATGAGAAGGAAATCGAAGACCGTTTCTATAAAGAACTGGAATTTGGTACCGGTGGACTTCGTGGTGTGATCGGAGCAGGAACGAACCGTATGAACATTTATACTGTTCGTAAGGCAACACAGGGACTTGCAAACTACATTATCAAGCAGGGCGGCAAGGACAGAGGCGTTGCAATTGCATACGATTCCAGAAGAATGTCACCGGAATTTGCAGATGAAGCAGCACTTTGTCTTGCAGCAAACGGAATCAAGGCTTATGTGTTTGATGCACTCCGCCCGACTCCCGAGCTTTCCTTTGCACTCCGTACCTTACATTGTATTTCGGGTATCGTCATTACCGCAAGCCACAATCCCCCGGAATATAACGGATACAAGGCTTACTGGGAAGATGGTGCACAGGTAACCGCTCCTAAAGATAAAGAAATTATTGCAGAGGTAAAGGCTGTAACCGATTATCATTCTGTAAAGACCATGGATAAGAAGGATGCAATGGATCAGGGACTTTATGTTGTGATCGGTAAGGAAATTGACGATGCTTATATGGCAGAGTTAAAGAAGCAGATTATTCATCCGGATATTATTAAGGAAGTTGCAGATGATATCCGTATCGTATATTCTCCGTTCCATGGAACAGGAAACGTACCGGTTCGCCGTATTCTTTCCGAGCTTGGTTTTAAGCATGTGTATGTCGTACCGGAGCAGGAGCTTCCGGATCCCGACTTTACTACGCTGGAATACCCGAATCCGGAGGATCCGAAGGCATTTACCCTTGCATTAAAGCTTGCTAAGGAAAAGAATGCAGATATCGTGCTGGCAACCGACCCGGATGCAGACCGTCTTGGTATTTATGCACTGGATACAAAGACCGGCGAATACGTACCGTTTACCGGAAATATGTCCGGAATGCTGATTGCCGAATACATTTTGAGAGAACGTACCGCAACAAAGACCATGCCTGTTCATCCTGCACTCGTTACGACCATTGTTACCACGAATATGGCACGTGCCATTGCAGAGGCTTATGGAGTACGTTTCGTAGAAGTACTGACCGGTTTCAAGTATATCGGTGAGCAGATTAAGTTCTTTGAACAGAGTAATTCCAACAATTATGTATTCGGTCTGGAAGAAAGCTATGGTTGTCTTGCAGGTACTCATGCAAGAGATAAGGATGCTGTTGTTGCCGTAATGTGTCTGTGCGAGGTGGCTGCATGGTGCAAGAAGAATGGCATTACCGTATGGGATCAGATGCTGAAGCTCTATGAAGAATACGGATATTATAAGGAAACACAGTATGCTATCACCTTAAAGGGTATCGACGGCTCCAGGCAGATTGCAGAGATGATGGACAAATTAAGAAGCAACCCTCCGAAGAACTTTGGAGAATTACAGGTAAAGGAGCTTCGTGACTACGACAGGGATGTGATTACAGACCTTGCTACCGGAGCAGCCAGACCTACTGGTCTTCCGAAGTCCAACGTACTTTACTTCGATCTTACGAATGATTCCTGGTGCTGTGCACGTCCTTCCGGAACAGAGCCGAAGATCAAGTTCTATATGGGAGTAAAGGGAACCAGCCTTCAGGATGCAGAAGAGAAGCTGAATAAGCTGACAGAGGATCTCAAGGCCGTTCTGTAAGTCGAAATTATGGCAAAA